>JAICEP010000555.1 GCA_025924095.1 Sorangium sp. | reverse complement strand
CGGCAACCGCAGCGCGACCTCGAGCCCGCCGCCCTCGGCGTTCCTCGCCTCGACCTCGCCGCCGTGCAGCAGCACCGCCCGCTGGGTGATCGCCAGCCCGATCCCCGTGCCGCCCGCGCCGCGCGCCCGGTGATCGTCGACCCGGTAGAACGGCTTGAAGAGGTCCCCGAGCGCCCCCTCGGGGACGCCCGGTCCGCGATCGCGGACGCGCAGCTCGGCGAGGCCGCCGGCGCACGAGAGGTCGATGCGGACCGTGGTGCCCGTCCCGGTGAATCGCACCGCGTTGCGCACGACGTTCTCGATGGCGCGCCGGAGCAGCTCCTCGCTCCCGTCCAGGGAGCACGCGTCGCGCGCCCCGAGCTCGACCGAGCACCCCTGCTGCTCCGCCTCGAACGCGGCGTCGTCGACAAGCTGCTCCACAAGCGCGGTCAGATCCACCCGCTCGGTGCGCTCCATGCCCCGGCCCGACTCCAGCCGGCTCAGCGTGAGCAGCTCGCCGATCATCCCGTTGAGCCGCTCGGTCTCCCGCTCGATCCGGTCGAACGCCGGCTCCACGTCCGGCGGGGAGCGGCGGCGGACGAGCTCCAGCGCGATGTTGAGCCGCGCGAGCGGCGACCTGAGCTCGTGCGAGACGTCACGGAGCAGCCGGCGCTGCGTCTCCAGGAGCTCCTCGATGCGCTCGGCCATCCGGTCCATGTCGCGCCCGAGCGCCAGCGTCTCGCCGTCCGCGCCCGCGAGCTGCCGCGCGACGCGGACCGAGAGATCGCCCGCGGCCATCTGCTGCGTGGCGCCGCGCAGGATGCGGATCGGACGCGACAGGTAGCGCGCGAGGATCACCGCGACGAGCCCGGTCACGACCACGATCGCGAGGAGCCGGAGCGGCAAGGTCTCCGGCACGATGAAGAACATCCACGGCGACCGGACCGGACCCGTCGCGACCGCGGCAAAGGAAGGGTCGCGGCGCAGGACGACCGCGACGAGCTCCCGCTCGCCCACCTCGACGGCGATGCCGTCGGCCGAGCGCCGCGCCTGCTCCTCGACGCCTCGCGCTCCCTCGATGGGCTCGCCGCTCACGAGCGCGCCGGACCGGTAAACCGCGACGCGCAGATCCCGCGGCTCGATCGGCGCGAGGCGCTGCTCGCAGCCGGAGAGCCCGTCCCGCGCGCAGGAGAGCGCGCTCTCCGCCCGGAGCTCGACGCTGCGCGTGCTCAGGCGGCGGCGCAGCGAGCTCGACTCGGCGGAGAACGCCCAGCCGTGGATCCCCGCGAACAGGCCGACGAGGAGCGCCATCGCGATCCACAGCGAGACAAGGAGCCGCAGGAACAGGCTCTTCACGAGCGCCCTCCGAGGCCAAGGCGCCTCACGCGGCCTCCGAGGCCAAGGCGCCTCACGACCGCCCCCCGGGGCAGGCGCCTCACGCGCCCTCCCGGGCCAGGATGTAGCCGGCGTTGCGGACCGTCTTGATGCGCTCGCCGCCGCTCGGACCGGGACCGAGCTTGCGGCGGAGGTTCGAGACGTGCATGTCGATGCCGCGGTCGTACGCCGCGAGGCGGCGGCCGAGGACGCGCCGCGCGAGGTCCTCGCGCGAGACCACCGCCCCCGCCTGCCGGACCAGGACCTCGATCAGGTCGTACTCGGCCGTCGTGAGCCGGACCTCCTCGCCGCGAACCCGGACGCGCCGCGCGGCAGGGAACACCTCGAGATCGTCGACCGTGAGGACGCTCTGCGCCTCCGCGGCGCCCGCCCCCGGCGCGACCGCGTGGCCCGCGTGGGATGCGCGCCGGTGGAGCGCGCGCACGCGGGCGACGAGCTCGCGCGGGTTGAACGGCTTCGGCATGTAGTCGTCGGCGCCCATCTCCAGGCCGACGATGCGGTCGACGTCCTCGCCCCGCGCGGTGAGCATCAGGACAGGGACCCGCGAGCTCCGACGGAGCCGCGTGAGCACCTCGAACCCGTTGAGCCCGGGCAGCATCACGTCGAGCACCACGAGGGTGAACGGCCCCTCCTGCGCGCGCGCGAGGCCGGAGATCGCGTCGCGCGCGCTCTCCACCGCGTAGCCCTCCTGACCGAGGAGCTCGGCCAGGAGCTCGCAGAGCTCGGCGTCGTCGTCGATGACCAGGATCAGAGGCGGATCCGCCATGTCGGGGACTGTAGCGCGGTCGTCGCGGCGCCGTGTAAGGCCTGGTCAAAAGGCTCTTGACGAATCTTTACACGAACCGGACACCTCTTGAGACACTGCACCCTAGCCTGGGCTCCATGACGCTCACTCGCTCCGTTCCCTTGCCGTGGCTGGCGTCCCTCGCCGTGATCGCCACGTGCTCGCTGAGCAGCGCGGCGCGCGCCGAGACGCTCACCGCCGAGCAGGCGGTCGGCCGCGCAGCCTCGCAGAACCCGTCGCTGCGCGCGGCCCTGCTCGAGGCCACCGCCGCGCGGCAGGCCGTCGCCGCCGAGCAAGGCGCCCGCAAGCCCACGCTCTCCGCCTCCGTGACCGGACAGTACATCGAGGCCTTCGGCGGCGGCGGCCCCGAGCTCACACGCTCGGACAGCGCGAAGGTCGCGTCGAACGTGGCCCTCCAGTACACGACCGACGTGGGGACAGGCCTCGAGGTGGGCGCGTCGGCGAACACGGCGTGGAGCTCCGGGCCCCGGAGCCCGGAGTACACCGCGGAGGCGTACGTCTCCGCGCGGCAGCCGCTCCTCCGGGGCGCCGGGACCGACGCTGTCCTCGCGCCGGTCGTGCAGGCGGAGGCGTCGGCGGTCGCCGCGGAGCGGGAGCGCGACCTCGCGGCGAGCCAGACCGCGCTCGACGTGCTCGATGCCTACTGGGAGCTCTGGTACGCGGAGCAGGCGATCGGCGTGCAGGAGCAGGCGCTCGCGGCCGCGCAGCGGCAGCTGAGCGACGCGAAGACCCGCGCCGAGACGCTCGGCACCGGCACGCGGGTGGACGTCCTCCAGTTCTCGACGTCGGCCGGGTCGATCGCGGACGCGCTGTCGCAGGCCCGCGCGACGCGCTCGGCGCGGGCCATCGCGCTCGGCCGCGCGCTCGGCATGGACCCGGGGCGGGCCGCGTCGCTCTCGCCGGCCGGCGCGCCGCCCTCCCTCGGGGCCCTCCCCGCGACCGACGCGCTGACCCGCGCGGCGCGCGAGCGGTCCCAGGAGCTCGCCGCCCTGCGCGCCGACCTCGAGGCGCAGCGCGCGCGGGTGAGCTCCGCGGAGGACGCCGACCAGGTAAAGCTCGACGTGTTCACGACCGCCTCCGTGGGCACGCTGTGGGCCGATGACGGCCTGCCAGGGCTCTCGCTCCCGGGCGGGCGGCCGGCGTTCAGCGTGCTCGGCGGGCTCGACCTCGAGCTGCCGTTCGGCGGGGGCCGGGCGCCCGCCGACGCGGCGCGCGCGCGCACGCAGCTCGCGGTCGCGGAGGCGCGGTACCAGGCGCGCGCCGAGGCGATCGCGGCCGAGATCACCACGCTGCGGGTGACCCTCGAGGCCGCCGCCGATCAGGTCGCGCTCGCGATGGAGACGGCCCGCCTGGCCGGCGAGCTGGCCGAGGCGGAGCGGCAGCGGCTCCTGCTCGGGACGTCGACGTCGGCCGACGTGGTGAAGGCGGAGCAGACGCTGCGGGAGGCGGAGCTCCGCAAGCTGCGGGCCGTGGTCACGGCGCTCACCTCGCGCTTCCAGCTCGATCACACCACGGGCGCGCTCCTCGATCGCTTCGCTTCGGTGCTCCCCAGGAGGTCGTCATGAACAGGAACAAGAAACGCTACCTGATGTCCGGCGTGGCCGCGGCGGTCATCGCGACGTTCGCGATCGGCGGGTACGCCTGGTATCAGACGCCCTCGAAGGCGCCCGCCGGCCCCACGGTCGAGATCCGCCGCGGGAGCCTGACCGAGACCGCCGCGGCGTCCGGGAAGATCGAGCCCGACGTGCAGGTCGAGGTGAAGTCGCGCGCCGCCGGCCAGGTCATCGAGCTGCTCGTGAAGGAGGGCGACCACGTCGAGGCCGGGCAGCTCCTGGTCCGCCTCGATCCGATGGACGCGGAGCGCAAGCTCGCCGAGACGCGCGTGGCGCGCGACCGCGTGAAGGCCGACCTCGGCGCGGCGCATGCGTCGCTCGCGGCCGCCGATCTCGAGCGCAAGAACAACGAGGTGAGCCAGCAGATCGCCGAGAAGAGCGCCGAGCTCGGCCTGGGCTCGACCGACACCGCCCGCTCGGCGGCGCACTCGACGAAGGTCGCGGGCGCCAACATGACGCTGCGGCGCGCGCAGGTGACCGCGGCCCAGGCGCAGCTCAAGCAGGCCGAGCTCGCGGTGCAGGACGCCGAGACGCGGGTGAAGGAGATGCAGATCTACGCGCCGATCGCCGGCACGGTGCTCGACGTGGCGGTGGAGAAGGGGACGCTCGTCTCGTCGGCGCTCACCAACGTGAGCGGCGGGAGCGCCGTGATGACGCTCGCCGACCTGTCGAACCTGCGCATCGTCGGCGCCATCGACGAGGCGCAGATCGGCCGCGTGGCCCCCGGCCAGCGGGTCGACATCCGCGTCGACGCCTACGGGGACCGGGTGTTCCAGGGCGTCGTCGATCGCGTGAGCCCGCTCGGCAAGGAGGTGTCGAGCGTCGTGACCTTCGACGTCGAGATCGTCGTCAACGACAAGGAGGCGTCGCTGCTCCGGTCGGGGATGAGCGCGGACGTGGAGATCGTGACGGCGGAGCAGAAGGACGTGCTGCTCGTGCCGCTCCTGGCCGTGCAGTCGGCGGGCAAGCGGCGGTTCGTGCGGCTCACGAGCGGCGAGGAGCGGCCGATCAAGACCGGGGCGACCGACGGGACGCACATGGTCGTGGTCGAGGGGCTGAGCGAGGGCGACGACGTCCTCGCGAGCGCGCCCGTCGCGGGCGCGCCGGGGTCGCAGCAAGGGCAGGGGCAGCGCGGCGGGCAGAACCCGATGCGCGGGATGGGCATGGGCATGGGCTCGCGAGGAGGCCGCTGAGATGGACGTCCCGGTCTTCGTGAGCGGTCTCTCCAAGGTGTACCACGCCGATCGCGAGGACCTCGCGGTGCGGGCGGTCGACCAGATCGGCTTCGAGGTGCGCCGCGGCGAGTCGGTCGCGATCATCGGGGCGTCCGGGTGCGGGAAGTCGAGCCTGCTGAACATCCTCGGGTGCCTCGACCGGCCGACGGAGGGCACGTACCGGCTCGGGGGGCGCGACGTGGCGGAGCTCGACGACGACGAGCTCGCGGCGCTCAGGAACCGGCACATCGGGTTCGTGTTCCAGAGCTTCAACCTGCTGCCGCGGATGACGGCGGCGGAGAACGTCGAGCTGCCGCTCCTCTACGGGGCGGTCAAGGACAGCTGGGCGCTCGCGGAGAGCGCGCTCGCGCGCGTCGGGCTCGCCGCGCGCGCGCGGCACCTGCCGTCGGAGCTCTCGGGCGGGCAGCGGCAGCGCGTCGCGATCGCCCGGGCCCTGGCCCTGTCCCCGGCACTGCTGATGCTCGACGAGCCGGTGTCGGCCCTGGACGTGCTCGTGCAGGCGCAGATCCTGAAGCTGCTCGCAGATCTTCAGAACGAGCTCGGGCTGACGTACCTCTTCATCACGCACGACCTCGCGGTCGTGCGAGTGTCGAGCGACCTCGTCTGTGTCATGGAGCG
>JAICEP010000554.1 GCA_025924095.1 Sorangium sp. | reverse complement strand
AGAAGCAGCCGGTCGACTGGCGTTGCCGCAGAGGCCCGGTCCAGTTCGCCCGGTACGGCGGCCAGCACGACGCCTTCGAGCTCGTGCGCTGCGACGGCTCCGTCGCGCCCGGCGCGCTGGATCGGCTGTCGATCATGGCCCGCCCGCCCGACGCGCCGGACCCGGGCGAGGTGCTCCCCGACGAGCCGGACGCCGACACCTGGCAGCGGGCGCTCGAGTGGGTGCCCCAGGTCCGCCTCGTCCACCCGCGCCTGCTCTGGGCGCTCCAGCAGATCGCCGACGCCTTCCCGCGCCGCGGGGTCCACATCTTCAGCGGGTACCGGCCGCGCCCCGCCAGCGACGGGCCGGCGCGGGGGAAGGCCTCCGGCGGTCACCACAGCCAGCACGCCGAGGGGCGCGCCATGGACATCCTCGTCATGGGCGTCCCGAACGCGGCGCTGTTCCAGTTCTGTCGCACGCTCGACGACGTCGGCTGCGGGTTCTACCCGAACAGCAAGTTCGTCCACGTCGACGTGCGCCGCCCCGGCACCGGCCGCCTCTTCTGGATCGACGCCTCCGGGCCCGGCCAGCCGTCGGAGTACGTCGATTCCTGGCCCGGCGTCGTCGAGAGCGGAGGGCTCTCCCGGGGAGCGCAGGGCGCGCGCTCCGGCGCGCCGGCGCCTCGCTGACGTCGCCTGCCCGCGGGCGCCCTCGCACCTCCTCCGGGCTTCACCTGCGCTATCGGGCAGCGCCGCAGTCCGTTCCCGTTCGGGATGGAGAAAGCTCCAGGGCGCGGCGAGCTTGCCTCCCCGGGATCGGTGTTAAGCTTGGGTTCCCCCTGGGCGCGCGGCGCACGATCGAGGGCGGAGCTCGGAGAGCCGGGCTTCGCTCCCGCACCTCCGGCGGCCAAGGCCGCCCCGCGGTCGCCCCGGAGAAAAAGGTGCGAAATGGGCGAGTTGCGGACAGGGATGGTTGAGAAGATCGCGGCGCTTCAGGACTTCGCGCTCTACCGCGATCTCGCGTGGGAGGGCACGTTCGAAGAGTACCTCCAGATCGTGCGCCAGAACCCGCAGGTGACGCGCAACGCGTTCCAGCGGGCGTACGACATGATCATCCGCTACGGCATCGAGGAGTACACGGACAACAAGAAGAAGCTCATCCGGTACAACTTCTTCAAGGATGAGATGCACGGCGGCGCCGACGCCGTGTACGGGCTCGACATCCCGCTGATGCGGCTCGTCCACGTGCTCCGGGCCGCCTCCGAGGGGTACGGCCCGGAGAAGCGCGTCATCCTGCTGCACGGCCCGGTCGGCTCGTCCAAGTCGACGATCGCCCGGCTGCTCAAGAAGGGGATCGAGCACTACTCGACGACCCCCGACGGCGCGCTCTACACGTTCGACTGGGTGAACCTCGACGACGTCGGCATGGCGGGGACGGAGAGCGCCCGCTTCAAGTGCCCGATGCACGAGGAGCCGCTGCGCCTCGTCCCGCCGTCCTGGCGCGACCGCGCGTTCCGCGAGCTCGGCCTCTCGAGCCCGCAGTTCCAGGTCCGCTCCGAGGGCGACCTCGACCCGGCGTGCCGCTTCATCTTCAACCGCCTGATGGACAAGTACGGCGGCGACTGGTCGAAGGTGATGCAGCACGTGCGCGTGCGCCGCCTCGTGCTCAGCGAGAAGGACCGCATCGGCATCGGCACCTTCCAGCCGAAGGACGAGAAGAACCAGGACTCGACCGAGCTCACCGGCGACATCAACTACCGCAAGATCGCCGAGTACGGCTCGGACTCGGACCCGCGCGCCTTCAACTTCGACGGCGAGTTCAACATCGCGAACCGCGGCATCGTCGAGTTCATCGAGGTGCTGAAGCTCGACGTCGCGTTCCTCTACGACCTGCTCGGCGCGTCGCAGGAGCACAAGATCAAGCCGAAGAAGTTCGCCCAGACGGACGTCGACGAGGTCATCATCGGCCACACGAACGAGGCCGAGTACAAGAAGCTCCTGAACAACGAGTTCATGGAGGCGCTCCGCGACCGCACGATCAAGATCGATATCCCCTACATCACGAAGGTGTCGGAGGAGATCCGGATCTACGAGAAGGACTTCAACAAGAACAAGATCCGCGGCAAGCACATCGCCCCTCACACGCTCGAGGTCGCCGCGATGTGGGCCGCGCTCACCCGGCTCGAGGACCCGAAGAAGCACAACCTGTCGCTCGTCCAGAAGATGAAGCTCTACGACGGCAAGGTCCTGCCCGGCTACACGCAGGACACCGTGAAGGAGCTCCGCAAGGAGGCGTCGCGCGAGGGCATGGAAGGGATCAGCCCCCGCTACGTGCAGGACAAGATCTCGAACGCGCTCGTGAACGACCTCGGCGAGGGGACGATCAACCCCTTCATGGTCATGAGCGAGCTCGAGAAGGGCCTGCGCCACCACTCGCTCATCACGAACGACGAGCAGCGCAAGCGCTTCACCGAGTGCATCGGGATGGTGAAGCGCGAGTACGAGGAGCTCGTCAAGAACGAGGTGCAGCGGGCGATCAGCGCCGACGAGGACGCGATCCAGAAGCTCGCCGCGAACTACATCGACTCGATCAAGTCCTACACCCTGAAGGAGAAGGTGAAGGACCGCTTCACCCGCGAGGACGTCGAGCCGGACGAGCGGCTCATGCGCTCGATCGAGGAGAAGATCGACATCCCCGAGAACCGCAAGGACGACTTCCGCCGCGAGATCATGAACTACATCGGCGCGCTCGCGGTCGACGGCAAGAAGTTCGAGTGGCACACGAACGACCGGCTGCGCCGCGCCCTCGAGCTCAAGCTGTTCGAGGACCAGAAGGACGCGATCAAGCTCCAGACCCTCGTGTCGAGCGTCATCGACAAGGAGACGCAGGAGAAGATCGACATCATCAAGACCCGGATGATCAAGTACTTCGGGTACAACGAGGTCTCGGCGCGCGACGTGCTCGACTACGTGGCCAGCATCTACGCGCGCGGCGACACGAAGTGACCCGGCGGCGCGCGTAGAGGCTGACCGGGCGCGGCGCCTCGCCCGCGCCGCGCCGCGGTCAGCCGTCCCGCCTGAGCTTCGCGATCTCGCGCTCCAGGGAGGCCACCGTCCGCTTGAGGTCGCGGACCTCCTCGACGGTCGCCAGGCCCATCGCCTTGGCGAACGTCTCCCTCTGCTCCGCCGTGAACGAGGAGACCCGGCCGGGCACGCTCATCGCGGTCATGAACAGCCGCATGAACCGCTCGTCCTGCATCAGCTTCGCCACGTTCGGGTTCGCGGCGAGCTTCAACCCCTCGGAGACCAGCTTGTCCTTCAGCGCCATGCGCGCAGCCTAGCCGACTTTCGAGCGGGCGCGTCAGCCCGCGCGTCAGCCCACCTCGACGAGCACCGCGGTGATGTTGTCCCGCCCCCCGCGCCGATTCGCGAGCTCGATGAAGAGGTCGACCGCCGTGTCGCCGCCCTTCGAGGCGATGCTCGCGATCTCCTCCTCGGCGTGGAGATAGCCGTGCAGCCCGTCGGAGCAGAGGAGGTATCGATCGCCCGGCTCCACGGCCACGATCGAGGTGTCGACCTCGACATAGTCCCTGTTGCCCACCGCGCGCGTGATCACGTTGCGGTGAGGCGAGCTCTTCGCCTCGTCCGCCGAGATGAGCCCGTTCTTGATCTGCCACGCGATCAGCGTGTGATCCTCGGTCATCTGCACCGCGGTCCCGTTGCGGACCTGGTAGATGCGGCTGTCGCCCACCTGGCCGGTCACGAGCGCGCCGCCGACGATGAGCGCCGCGCTGATCGTCGTGCCCATGCCGCTCTTGTCGCGGTCGAGCTCGGCGATGGCGAAGACCATGTACGTCGCCGCCTGGATCGCGCCCTCGAGGATCCGCAGCACGGCGCGCGCCTTGGGCTGCGTCAGCGGCTCGTCAGGGTCGCCGATGGCCGGCAGGCCTCGCTTGACCATGCCGTAGATCGTCTCGACCGCCTCGGCGCTCGCGACCTCGCCGGCCGCGTGCCCGCCCATCCCGTCCGCGACGATGTAGAGACGGAGCTCGTCGTCCCGGAAGAACGCATCCTCGTTGGCGCGTCGATGGCGCCCGACGTCGGTGCGGCCAAATGATTCGATCCTCATCGAGCTTGCCCGGTCCTTCGAGCGCCGCCCGGTGGGGAAAGCCCCGAGGCGTCGGCGCGACTGTCGCACGATAAACTTCTTCAGCGGGGCCTGTCGAGTGGGCGAGGGCTCGGTTAGGATGGATGGGCCAGCCATGGCACGAAGCTTCTCCGCGACCTGTGGGCCGGATGGCCTTCGCCACCACCTGGCCGACCTGCGCAACGCCGTCCCGTCGGCCTCGGGCGGGGTCGTCTTCGTGTCCGGGCAGCTCGCCCAGCGCGCCTCGGGCGTGGCCGAGCTCGTCCGTAGCACCTGGCGCGGCACCCCCGCCTGCGTGGTGCCGGCCGCGGGCGTGCTCAGCGAGCGCGGCGAGATCGAGGGGGACACCGGCGCGAGCGGCGTGCTCTGGTCCGGCGGTCGGGTCACCCCGTTCGCGCTGCCCGAGCGCGCCGAGGAGCCGGGCCGCCGCCTGCGCGAGCCCCTCGCCCGCACCATCGGCCACCGCTCCGCGACCGCCATCCTCTTCGCCCGGCCCGGCGCGTTCGCCCCCGAGATGCTCGAGGCGTTCGCCTCCTGCGCGCCCGGCGCGTGCCTGTTCGGCGCCGGGACCGCGTCCGGCTCCTCCATCGGCGTGACGTCCGAGGGCGAGCTGCTCGAAGGCCCGGCGATCGGCCTCGCCATCACCGGGTTCGCCCCGCCGATCGTCGACGCCTCGCCCGCCGCCAGGCTGCTCGAAGGCTTCCACCCCATCGAGGACGTGAGCGGCGGGGTCGTGCTGCGCGCCGGCGGGCGGGCGGCGCTCGACCTGCTGTCCGCCGCGACCGCCTCGCTCGGCGAGCCGCCCAGCCCCCAGCAGCTCGTCCTCGCCGCGCTCGCCGACCCGCTCGATCCGCGCGGCGGCACCGCGGAGCCGCGCGGCGAGGCCGCGGAGCCGGCGGCGGCGCTCCGCTCCGAGCGTTACGTGCTGCGGCCGATCCGCGGCGTCGATCCGGCGCGACGCGGGCTCCTGCTCGGCGACGACGCGAGGCCCGGCGTGCGCCTCGCCTTCGCCGTGCGCGACGCCGCCGCCGCCCGCGCCGGGCTCGAGGGGATCGCCCGGCAGGTGTCCCGGAGCGCGCTCGGGTCGGCCCCCCGCTTCGCGCTCTACCTGAGCTGCGCCGGGCGCGGCCAGGGCCTGTACGGGGCGCCGGACGTGGAGGCGCGCATCCTGCGCCAGCGCTTCGCGGATCTCCCGATCGCCGGCATGCACTCGAGCTTCGAGATCACCCCCTGGGCGCCGGGCCAGGCCAGGCTCGCCCTCTACACCGGCGTGCTCGCGCTCTTCCGCGCGCCGAGCTGAGCGCCGGCTCCCCGGACGCCGGCTCCCCGGACGCCGCGCGCGTCAGCGCTCGCGGTACACCGCGACCACGGCGGCCGCCCGCCGCTTCACCTCGGCATGAAGGGTCGCGTAGCGCGGCTCCGCGCGCAGGGACGCGAAGACGGGGCAGCGCTCGATCCAGATCAGGTCGAACAGGCCGTCGGCCAGCGAGAGATCGAGCGCGGTCAGCGCGAGCTCCGACTT
>JAICEP010000553.1 GCA_025924095.1 Sorangium sp. | reverse complement strand
TCCGAGCGCGCTCGCGTACGACAAGCCGCTGTGCGCTGCGCTCGATGGCTTCACCTTGCACGCAGCGACGCGCGCCGGTGCGCACCATGCCGCGGCGAGGGAGGCGCTGCTGCGTTACGTGCTGCGACCCCCGATCGCAAACGAGCGCGTCGATCCGCAAGCAGAGCACCGATCGGACGCGGGACTTGATGATCACCGACATACACTTCCTCGCGCTGCGATCCGGCTTGATTTGTCTACGCGCCTCGCGCTGCGATCCGGCTTGATTTGCCTACCGCGTGAGCACGGCCGGTCCGGTCAGGGGTTGGCTCGCTTCGGCCCCTGGAAGCACACCACCCTGTCGGTCGCCACGCCTTCGCCGTCCCTCGGGTGGGCGCAGGCGACGAGCTCGTCGTGCCCGCACCCGCTCACCTGGAACACGTCGAGATTGTCGAGCGACTTCCTCGTCTCCGCGTCCTTCTCGGCGCGGTCTGCGTTCCACTTGGCGAGCCGTGCCGGGTCGTCCTTCACCTCGGCCGGCGGGGCCTCCTGCGTCCCGCCGCCGAGCACGACCGTGCTCCACTTGACGTCGGTACGCTCGCGCACCTCGACCCTTTCCTCCGGGCAACTATACCTCTCCGCGAAGTCTTCGCGGGCGCCTGTCTTGAGCCGCTTGCAGCCGGTGCTGGAGAGCACCACAAAGACAACCAAGAGGCAGTTCGAGAGCACCGCTCGCATTGTCAAATACTACACGAGCCAGTCTGCCGGCGGCAACGGCTGGCAGGCCGGTCATCCCTTGCTCAGCGGCCGCGCGATCTGGACGATCTTCTCCCGCGCGGACCTGTACGCCTCGTCGTCGTCCGTGGCGACGGGCCAGAGCAGCTCCATGTACCCGGGCTGGACCTCGAACGGCAGGGGCTTGGTCCGAAGGTGCGGCCTGACGGCGCGGATGTCGGCGGCGACGATCTCGGGCACGGTCGCCAGCATCGCGGTGCCGTCGATCAGCGCGCCCAGGTTGGAGAAGGTCGCGACGGAGCACCGGATCCTCCGCGTCTTGCCGAACAGATCCTCCACGAAGCCGCGCAGGTCCCCGTTGTACGAGACGATGACGTGATCGTCCGCGAAGTACTGGGCCTCCGTCAGCTTGCGAAGGCGCGCGTGTCGCGGATCGTACAGGCAGGTGTAGCCGGTCTTCAAGAGCCGCAGCCGGCAGACGTTCGAAGGTAGATCGTCGGCGACCGTGATCGCCGCGTCGGCGCCGCCCGCGAGCGCCGCGCCCATGGTGCGGATGCACGGGCACGGCGACGACGCGCATGCGTGGCGCCTCGCGCTCGAGCACGCGCAAGAGCGGCGGGAGCAGCCACACCTCGGCCCTGTCCGAGAGCCCGAGGCGGAGGGTGCGCTCGCACGTCTTCGGCTCGAAGGTCGCGGGCGCCAGCGCGGCCTCGATCAGGGCGCCGAGGTGCGGCTTCAGCGACGCGCGCAGCCGTTCGCCGCGGCCCGTCAGCGCGAGCCCGCGACCGCTCCGCACGAAGAGCGGCGCGCCGATCGTCGTCGTCAGGCGCCGGAGCGCGGCGCTGACCGCCGGCTGCGTCAGGTACAGCCGGCTCGCCGCCTCCGTGACGCTGCCCGCGTCGGCGACGACGGCGAAGACGCGGAGCCGCACATTGGCGAGCTCTTGAAGGCCGGCCCCGTTGGGCGCGGCGCCAGGTGCGACAGATTTTACAGGCGGAAAACGATGGCGATCGCCACTATTTTCGGCGACCGCTCGTCATCGACCGGTTGTTCCGGCGGGGTTTCTGACGCGCGGAGCTAGCACTCCGGCAGGTGGACCCCGACCTCCAGCGGAACCTCGACCACGTTCACCGCGAGGCCGCCGCGCGACGTCTCCTTGTACTTCGACTCCATGTCCGCGCCCGTGTCGCGCATCGTCTTGATCACCTTGTCGAGGCTCACGAAGTGCGCGCCGTCGCCGTGCAGCGCCAGGCGCGCGGCGCTGATCGCCTTGATCGCGGCCATCGCGTTGCGCTCGATGCACGGCACCTGGACGAGCCCGCCCACCGGATCGCACGTGAGCCCGAGGTTGTGCTCCATCGCGATCTCGGCCGCGTTCTCCGCCTGCGCCGGCGTGCCGCCCAGCCCCTCGGCCAGCGCGCCCGCGGCCATCGAGCACGCGGAGCCCACCTCGCCCTGACACCCCACCTCCGCGCCGCTGATCGACGCGTTCTCCTTGTAGAGAAGGCCAATCGCGCCCGCCGTCAGCAGGAACCGGACGACCCCCTCGTCCGTCGACGTCGGCACGAAGCGCCGGTAATAGTGCAGGACCGCCGGGATGATCCCCGCCGCGCCGTTGGTCGGCGCCGTCACGACGCGGCCCCCGGCGGCGTTCTCCTCGCTCACCGCGAGGGCGTAGAGGCTCACCCAGTCCATCGCCGTCAGCGGATCCCGCAGGCCCGCCTCGGGGCTCTCGATGAGCTTGCGATACAGGGCCGGCGCGCGGCGCGTCACCTTGAGGCCGCCCGGCAACACGCCCTCTGCCCGGAAGCCCCGCCGCACGCACTCCTGCATCACCCCCCAGATCCGCAGGAGCCCCGCCCGGATCTCGGCCTCGGGACGGAAGACCTTCTCGTTCTCCAGCATGACCTGGCTGATCGACAGGCCGCCCGCCGCGCACGCCGCGAGCAGCTCCGCGGCGCTGTGAAACGGATACGGGAGCGGCGTCGCGTCCTGCTCGATCGGACTCTCCCCCTTCGCCGCGGCCTCGTTCACCACGAAGCCGCCGCCCACCGAGTAATACACGCGCGCGCGCAGCGGTTCGCCGCCCGGGTCCAGCGCCGTGAAGCGCATGCCGTTCGGATGAAATGGCAAGCTGCGGTGCAGGAAGGCCAGATGCCCCTTCACCTCGAAGCCGATCTCGTGCCGGGCGAGCAGCGGCAGCCGGCCGCTCTGCCGCACGCCCTCGACGATCTCGCCCGCGCGCTCGACATCCACGCCGTCCGGCGTCTCGCCCATGAGCCCGAGGATCACGGCCTTGTCGCTGCCGTGGCCGCGGCCCGTGGCGCCGAGCGAGCCGAACAGCTCCACCCGGACCGCCGCGGTGCGGCCGAGCAGCCCCGACGTATCGAGATCCACCGCGAACATGCGCGCCGCGCGCATCGGCCCGACCGTGTGCGAGCTGCTCGGCCCGATGCCGATCTTGAAGAGGTCGAAAATGGTGACTGCCATGGATGCTGGAACGCCGGAGAGCCCTCGCCGGAGGGCCAGTCGACGCCCGCGGACACTACGGGATGGCGACGGTCACCGCCACTGTCGCGCCAGCGCGGCGCAGGGCAGCACACTGAACTCAGCGGCGGCGAGCGGGCGCAGGCCGGCGCACCCGAGGAGCTCCGGGAGAAAACGCCCGGCGCGCCCGACACCCGCCGGCGTGGCGCCCCCGTCCCGGTGGTATACTCGGCCCGTCTTCCCTCACTTCCCTCACCCTCCGAGATGGGACCCCCATGCGCCATGTCCCGGCCCTGCTCCTCGCCGCCTCCCTGCTCGCCCCCACCGCCGCGCGAGGCGACGGCCCGGCCCCCGCGCCCTCGCCCGCGCAGGGCGCGCAGGCCAGGCCGCCGGCGCTGGAGGTGACGATCGACCGGTCCAAGGTGGACCTCAAGGGACGCCAGATCGAGGTCAAGCTGTCGCGCGCCGCCGCCAAGGTGCGCATCAAGGTCGTCGGCCAGTCGGGCGCCGTCCTCGCCGAGGAGGAGAAGCCGTTCGGCGGGGCCGCCGCCGGCACGCCGCTCACCGTGACCTGGACGCCCTCGAGCGACGAGACCGTCGCGCGCATCGAGGTGTACGGCCACGACACCCAGGGCTACTGGGCAGGGGTCGCGATCATCCCATGGAACGTGAGCATCCCCCACGAAGAGGTGCAGTTCGAGACCAACTCCGACGTCCTCCGGGCGCCCGAGGTGCCCAAGCTGGAGGCGAGCCTCCAGAAGATCTCGGAGATCGTCGCGAAGACGAGCGAGCTCGGCAAGATCACCCTGTTCATCGCCGGCCACACGGACACGGTGGGCAGCGTGGAGCACAACCTCGCCCTGTCGCGGCGGCGCGCCCGCGCGATCGCCGCCTGGTTCAAGGGCCGCGGCCTGAAGGTCCCGGTGGCCTTCGAGGGGCTCGGCGAGTCGGCGCCGCTCGTGAAGACAGCGGACCAGACGGACGAGCCGCGCAACCGCCGCGTCGACTACATCCTGTCGATCGAGCCGCCGCGGCTGCCGTCGAGCGAGGCGTCCTGGAAGGCGCTCTGAGGCGAGCGGGCTCCTGATGAAGACCACCGTTCTCGCCGTGGGGACCCGGGGCGACGTCCAGCCCGCCATCGCGCTCGGCAAGGCGCTCTCCGCCCGCGGCCACGCCGTCCGCGTCCTCGCCGGCAAGAGCTTTCACGGCTGGATCGAGGCGCACGGGCTCAAGGCGATCTCGGCCAGCGTCGACACGGTCGACATCATGGAGAGCGACCTCGGCAAGGCGTGGGTGTCGCGCGGCACCGATCCCCTGGCCCAGCCGCGGATCCTGCAGCAGATCATCGATCGCTTCGGCGCGGCGATGGCCGAGGACGCCCTGCGCGCCTGCGAGGGCGCCGAGCTCATCCTGAGCAGCTTCACCTCGGACTCGTACGCGGCGTCGATCGCCGAGGCGTCCGGCGCGGTGCAGATCAGCATGCCGCTCCAGCCCTCGATCCTGGCCACGCGCCACGGGCCGACCGCGGTCGTCGCCCCCGTCCCGCGCCGCGACAGCCTGCTCAACCTCCTCGTCGGCAAGCTCCTGATCGAGCCGACGGTGTGGCGCTGGTACGGCGGCGTGACAAACCGCGTGCGCAAGCAGCTCGGCCTGCCGCCGCAGGACCGGCGGGGGTACCTGGCCGCGCTGCGCCGCATGCAGGTCGTCCACGGCTACAGCGCCCACGTCGTCCCGCACCCGCCGGACTGGCCGCCGAGCTTCCACACGACGGGCTACTGGTTCCTCGACGAGGGCGGAGAGTACCGGCCGCCCGAGGCGCTCGAGCGGTTCCTCGCGGCGGGCGAGCCGCCGGTCGCCCTCGGCTTCGGCAGCATGACGTCCCACGATCCCGGCGCCACGACCCGGCTCCTCGTCGACGCGGTCGTGCGGAGCGGCCGGCGCGCGGTCCTGCTCTCGGGCTGGGCCGGGCTCGGCGACACAGCGCTGCCCGACTCGATGCTGCGGATCGACGCCGTGCCGCACGACTGGCTCTATCCGCGCGTGGCCGCCGCGGTGATCCACGGGGGCGCCGGCACCGTGGCCGCGTGCCTGCGCGCCGGGCGGCCCTCGGTGGTCGTCCCGCACCTCGGGGACCAGCTCTTCTGGGGGCGGCGCGTCGAGGAGCTCGGCGTCGGCCCGCGCGCCATCCCGCGGCCGCGCCTCACCGCCGAGTTGCTCGCGACCGCGATCCACGCCGCCGCGACCGACCCCGGCATGCAGCAGCGCGCCGAGGAGCTCGGCCGCAAGATCCGCGGCGAGGACGGCGTGGCGACGGCGATCGGCCACATCGAGCGGCACCTCGCGGCGCGGGCGTGACGTACGCGTCGTGCGCGGCGAGGCGCGCGCCGAGCACGACCACAACTGCGTCTCTTAATACAATCTGACCCCGGCACGCCCGGCGTGCCCCCCC
>JAICEP010000552.1 GCA_025924095.1 Sorangium sp. | reverse complement strand
GTGGCGGGCGAGCTGCCGGCCGGCACGCGACGGCTCGCGCAGAGCTTCGTCGGCCTCACCACGCGCCGCTCGT
The DNA here is from genome assembly GCA_025924095.1 of Sorangium sp. Classification (GTDB taxonomy): domain Bacteria; phylum Myxococcota_A; class Polyangia; order Polyangiales; family Polyangiaceae; genus Sorangium. The sequence continues at coordinate 5,585 of JAICEP010000552.1, read as the reverse complement.
CAAGCTCCACGTGAATATGTAGTGACCGTTAGAAAGACGAAGTACGTTCAAGACGTTATGGCGTGCGCCAATACGTCTTCGTCACGTGGCGTGGTATCCCGCCCGTTTCTGTCCTTGCGGCGCGATCCACGATGGCTGATAACGAGAGGCTGACCGGGGGGAGATGGGTTGGGCTGCATGGCGTTCACGCTCCCCTGCATCGACGTCGCGGACTGGAAGACGTTCGAGCTGCTCCAGCTCGTCATCGACACCATCCCGGATCCTATCTTCGTCAAGGATCGGCAACACCGCTGGATCGCCTGCAACCCGGGCTTCTGCAGGCTGATAGGGCAGCGCCACGAGGCCCTGATCGGCCGCAGCGACCCGGATTACTGGCCGAAGGAGCAGGCGGAGCTCTTCTGGAGCTACGACGATCGGGTCTTCGACTCCGGTGAGCCGAGCGAGAACGAGGAGAGCGCCACCGGCTCGGACGGGGTGACGCGCACGATCTGGACCCGCAAATTCCCCATGAAGAACGCGCGGGGCGAGGTGGTCGGCCTCTGTGGGCTCATCACGGACATCACCGATCTGAAGCGCAGGCACCTGGAGGCCGAGCGGATGGCGGCGGAGAACCGGGAGCAGCGCGCGATCATCGACGCGCAGTCGGCGATGCTCGATCGCATGGCGATGCCGGTCATCCAGGTCTGGCAGGGGATCCTGCTCATGCCGCTGGTCGGGGAGATCAACGACCGGCGCGCGGCCCAGGCGCTGGAGAGCCTGCTGGGCGCGATCGGGCAGCGGGGCGCGGAGTTCGTGATCCTCGACATCACCGGCGTGCCGATGATCGACACCGCCGTGGCGCGCCACCTGATCCGCGCCGTGCAGGCGGCGGAGCTGCTCGGCTGTCGGAGCGTGATGGTGGGCATCGGCCCGGAGATCGCGAGGACGCTGGTGAGCCTGGACATCGACTTCGGTCGGATCTCCACGCAGGGCACGCTCCAGAGCGGGCTCGCCTACGCGATGAGCCGCCTCGGCGCGCAGCGCGCGGCCGCCCGCTGATCCTCGACCGCGGCGGGTCGCGGCGCAGCCGTCGCGGCGCGAGCTCACCGCGCCGCGGCCTGGCTCGCCCGGATGCGACGGACCCCTTCCTCCACGGTCACCTCATCGATCTTTGTCGTCTCCCAGTGGGTGACCGCATAGTTGGGCTCGACAAGCTCGTTCACGGCGTCCATCGCCGCCAGGTGGGCAGGGCTCATGACGAACTCGACCATCGCCTCGGGCGACGACCACACGGCCAGCGTACGCCCGGAGCCGCAGGACGGCGACTGCCCCAGCTGGAGCGCCAAGAGGCCGGGCTGCGACGCGAGCTGCGCCTGAACCGCCCCGAAATACTGCACGTATTTCTCCATCGCGGCGTCGCCCGGCCTCGGGATCCCGTAGGTCGCGCTGACCGTGTACGACGAGCCCTCCGGAGGCGGCTGGAGCTTGCCCGTGGCGGGATCGACGCCGGGCCCGCTCAGCGGCTCCGCCTGCAGATCGACCTCGAGCACGCCGCCGGTGCACTCGGCGGCGGGCGAGTCGTCGGGCGGAGTCGCGCTGGAGTCGTTGCCACATCCCGGCAGCATCACCCCGAGCGCCGCGAGGGCCGCGGCGGCGAATGCGCGCGAGGAGCGCTCGAGGGTCTCATTCAACGTGCGTGTCGTCATGGTCACGGTCCTTTCAGGTTCGGGCGCTGCCAGGGGCTCAGTCGGCGCGCGAGACGACCCCGAACACGAGCTCGGGGAACGTCCGCGAGAGGCGGCTTGAGTGGAAATTCGTCTTGCGACCCATGCTCCGCACCTGCACCGGGGTGCCGGGCGGCGGGGCGTCACCGACCGTGACAGCCCACGTGAGGGCCTCGCCGGTGCGCACGGCGACATAGGTGTACGAGCCGGCCGGGAGGCGCTCCTCGACGCGGCCGACGAGGAGCGCGCGATCGGCGCCGGACCGGGAGAGCTGGCCGAGGGGGCTCGCGGCCACCGCCGCGAGAGGCCCCGAGGCCGCGGAAGGCCGGTCCAGGTGCCACGCGAGCGCAAGGAAGAGCGCCGCGAAGACCATGAGGCCGAGGAGCGGCTTCACGAGCCGGCGCCGGGCAGATCGCGGCGCAAAGCTCCGCGCCGCGGGAGCAGAGGAGACGGGCGTCATCGGTGACTCCTTGTGGGCGCACCTCGGGCACCCCTTCGAGAGGTCGCCGCTGCGTGGCCGGATACACCTCCGTTCCCGGACACCCGCGGAACGTTCAATCAACGCCGCGCTTTCGCTCGCGGCCGTTCCAGGGACCCGCGTCGCCAACAACGCAACGCGTCATATTCGCCACGATCGCACAGGATCCAGCGACGCAGGGGGACGCCAGGGGGCGGCGATCCTCCGACCTGCTGAACAAGAATACCGATCACGTGGATCGAGCGAGAAATGAACCGCCACGACGCCAGGGTCGGTCCCAAGAGGTGGCTGTGCAGCCGCCCGGAACCATGTAGAATGACCATGTACTCAGAAAGCGGGTAAATTTGAGCCTGTCCGATTTCTTCAAGTCGCCGTTCAGCCGACGGTCCGACGTGTCGTCGCTGCCCTCGCCGCCGCCGGCACCGGAGGACGACGTGCCCGCGCCGCCTTCTGAGGTCGATTTCGCGGCCATCCTGCTGGCCGCCGGCGTGAGCCCCGAGCAGCGGAGCAAGATCCTCAAGGCGCAGGAGCTCCTGAGGACGCTGCCCGGCGATACGCCCGCACCGGTGAAGCGGGACATCGTGGAGGCGGCATTCAAGGCCTTCGATGTCCCGACTCAGGAGATCGTGGCCGCAGCGTCGAAGCAGATCGAGGCGCTGAAGGCGTTCACCCGCACCGGCGAAGAGCACACGCAGGCGGTGCTCGCGGAAGGAAACCAGCAGATCCAGCTGCTGGAGTCCAAGATCGCCGGTGTGAAGGCGTCGATGGACCGGGAGGTCGCCGCGCAGGCGGTGCGCGCCAGATCCACGCTCGACCAGATCAACGAGGTGCAGCCGGTGCTGCAGTTCTTCGCGCGGGACGGGGCCGTCCCGAGCCACCCGGTGGCCCACCCTGCGATCACCTCGCCGGGGCCAGGGGAGTGGTCCCAGGGCGAAAGCGTGGACGTCCAGTTCGACGGGAGCCGATGAGCCTCGCCGGGGCGCGCCTCCTCTAGGGGCCCTCGTCCAGCAGCCGGATCACGAAGGCGACAGGAGCGTCGCCGTCCAGATCCGTAACAGGATTGCGCCGCCGCTCCGCCTTGCCAGGCGCTCGGGTGAGGGTGCATCCTGCCCGCGCATGCTGCCTGGAAGGCTGCTCGACGACCGCTTCGAGCTGGCGGAGATCGCGGGTTCCGGAGGGATGGGCACGGTCTACCGGGCGATCGATCGCGCGAGCGGGGAGGTCGTCGCGGTCAAGCTGCTGCGCCGGGTGGACGCGCGCGCAGAGGCGCGCTTCCTCCGTGAAGCCGAGGCGCTGTCCCGGCTCACGCACCCGCACATCGTGCGGTACGCGACGCACGGCGTGGCGCCGGCGGGGGAGCCGTACCTCGCGATGGAGTGGCTGTCCGGCGAGAGCCTCGCGGATCGGCTGTCGCGGCAGGAGCTGCGCGTCGACGAGAGCGTCGCGCTCGCGCGGAGGGTGGCGGACGCGCTCGGCACGGCGCACGCGCGCGGGATCGTGCACCGCGACATCAAGCCGAGCAACCTCTTCCTTGTCGACGGCGCGCTCGATCGGGTCAAGCTGCTCGACTTCGGCATCGCGCTGCTCTCGGACGCCACGTCCCGCCTGACGGGGACGTCGGCGGTGCTGGGCACGCTGGGCTACATGGCGCCGGAGCAGGCGCGGGGCGACCGGGCGGTGGTCGATGCGCGCGCCGACGTCTTCTCGCTCGGCTGCGTGCTGTTCGAGTGCCTCACGGGGCAGCGGGCGTTCCGCGGGCAGCACCTCTCGCTCGTGTGGAAGCTGCTCCTCGAGGAGCCGCCGCGGGCGACGGACCTGCGGCCCGAGGTGCCCGAGGCGCTCGACGCGCTCCTCGCGCGGATGCTGGCCAAGGACCCGTCGGGGCGACCCGAGGACGGCGCGGCCGTGGCGCGCTGCCTCGACGCGCTCGGCGCGCTGGGAGGGAGCGGCGCCTCCTCGCGCCTGCCTCCCGCCGAGGCCATCACCGCGAGGGAGAGGCGGCTGGCCTCGATCGTGGCGGTCCGGCCCGCGCACCCCTCGTTCTGCGCGACGACGGAGTCCCTCGATGTGCGCGCGCCGCCGCCGGGCGCGCTCGCCGTGGTGCGCCGCGCAGCCCTGCCGCTCGGCGCGGAGGTGCAGGAGCTCGGCGACGGGGGCGTGGCGGCCATCGCGGCGAGCGCGGGCGGCGCGACCGACCAGGCGGCGCTCGCGGCGCGCTGCGCGCTGCAGATCCACGCGCAGCTCCCCGGCGCGGCGGTCGTGCTCGTGACGGGACGGGGCGAGGCCACGGGGCGATCGCCGTTCGGCGAGGTGCTGGACCGGGCGGCCGCGCTGCTGGAAGAGGCCGCCGCCGCCGCGCCCGCGGACGGCCGGCGCGGCGGCGTCCACGTCGACGCGGTGACGCGGGCCCTGCTCGACGCGCGCTTCGAGGTCGTGGCGCAGGACGGGATCGCGCGGATCGAGGCGGAGCGCGAGATCGGCGAGGGGGCGCGCAAGCTCCTCGACCGGCCGAGCCCCTATGTCGGGCGCGAGCGGGAGCTGCAGCAGCTGCTCGAGCTCGTCGACGACAGCTTCACCGAGCGGCGCGCCGCGGCGGCGCTCGTGACCGGGGCGGCGGGCATGGGCAAATCGCGCCTGCGCCACGAGGCGGTCGAGGCGCTGCGCCGGCGTCACCCCGGCCTGGTGCTGAGCGTCGCCCGCGGCGACCCGCTCGGCGCGGGCTCCGCGCTCGCGATGCTCGCCGGGGCGCTGCGGAGCGCGCTCGGGATCGCCCCCGACGAGGCCCTCGACGTGCGGCGGGAGAAGGTCGCGCAGGCGCTCGGGCCGCTGCTCGCGGGCGAGGAAGGGCGGCAGGCGGCCGCGGTCCTGGGCGAGCTGCTCGGCGTCGCCCCTCCGGACGCGGCCGCGCCGGCGCTGCGGGCGGCGCGGCGCGATCCGGCGCTGATGGCCGAGGAGAGCCAGCGCGCGTACGTCGACCACGCGCGGGCGGTGACGGGCGCGCGCCCGGTGCTCGTCGTCCTCGAGGATCTGCACTGGGGCGACGCGCCCTCGGTGAGGATCTTCGATCGGGCGCTGCGGGAGCTCGGCGATCGCCCCTACGCGGTGCTCGCCTTCGCCCGACCCGAGGTCCACGCGCTGTTTCCCCAGCTCTGGGCCGAGCGGGGGCTCTCGGAGCTCCGGCTGCGCGAGCTGCCCGCCCGGGCGGCCGAGCAGCTGGTGCGGAGCGCGCTCGGCGCGTCGCTCGCGGCCGAGCAGGTCTCCGCGCTCGTGCGGCGGGCCGGGGGCAACGCCTTCTGCCTCGAGGAGCTCATCCGGGCCGCGGCGGAGGGGCGCGGCGGCGCGCCGCCGGAGACGGTGCTGGGGGAGGTGGGGGCGCGCCGCGCGGGGCGCGGGGCCGAGGCGCG
>JAICEP010000551.1 GCA_025924095.1 Sorangium sp. | reverse complement strand
GACACCCCCCACCGTCACCGGGTGCCCACCGCGCGTTGCCACGTCCACCGCAGCACCCGTCCCCGCGGCGGCCCGACGTGCCGCCGCGCGTCCTGGATCGCCGCTTGCATTTACCTCGACGCAGAGGCCAGCTGAACGACGTGAAGCGTGGGTTCGTGGTTGCCCCCTCGACGGGGTTGCGTCGAGGAATCGACGGCGCCGGCAGGCGTCGTGCAGGCGCTTCCGGGCCGCGGGTCGTCCATCGTGAATCCAGAACGAGAGGTAGCGAGATGAGATTCGGAATGAAGTCAGCTTTCACTTTGCTGCTCGTGATCGGCGCCGCCGGAGCTTCCCAGCTCGGCTGTTCGGACGACGCGGCGACGCCGGACGACGGCGGCGAGGGGGGCAGCAGCTCGAGCAGCAGCAGCACCGTCGCGACCAGCGGAAGCACGAGCGCCGCGACCGGCGCCGGCGGCGGCAGCTCGAGCAGCACGACCACGAGCACGAGCGCCGCGAGCGGCACCGGCGGAGGCACCACGAGCAGCACGGCCGCGAGCAGCACGAGCAGCGGCACCGGCGGCGCGGGCGGCGAGGAGCCGCTCGGCAACGAGATCCCGACGGAGATCCCGGCGCCCACGAACGGCGACGGCGAGATCAGGACCTCGACGACGGTGCTGAAGAACGCCGCCAACGGCGGCCAGAACGTCTACGACTTCAACAACCAGAAGATCGGCGTGAACAACACCGCCGACTGCGACGACGGAGAGGGCCAGAAGACGGTGTTCGAGGTCGAGGACGGCGTCACCGTCAAGAACCTCATCATCGCGGGCGGCCTCCCCGGCGGCAACGGCATCGTCTGCAAGGGCGACTGCACGCTCGATCACGTCTACTGGGAGGACGTCTGCGAGGACGCGGCGACCAACAGCGCCGACGGCGCGACGATGCGCATCAACAGCTCGATCGCCCTGCACTCCGCCGACAAGATCTTCCAGCACAACGCCAAGGGCGGCTCCACGACCATCGTCACGAACTCGTACATCGCCGACTTCGGAAAGCTCTGGCGCTCCTGCGGCGATTGCACCGCCAACGGCGGCCCGCGCAACCTGGTCATCGACAACGTCCGGGTGGACGGCGTGAAGACGACGATCGCGGGCGCGAACCAGAACTACAGAGACACGGTCACGATCACGAACCTCTACGTCAAGGGGGGATACGACGAGGAGGACGACAAGCCGAAGATCTGCCAGGAGTACCGGGCCGTCACCGATCACATGGGCGAGTCGGAGAAGCTCCACGGCGGCGCGAGCCAGTGGAACACCGACACGTGCCGCGTGAGCAAGAGCGACATCAAGAGCTGGTGAGCGCCGAGCCCGCTACGCGCCCGCCCCGAGCTTCCGGCGCAGGTTGTCGCGGGCGCGCGCCTCGAGGCGCTCCCGGAAATACGGCGAGAGGAAGATGTGCTCCGCCGCGAGCAGCCGCTCGAAGAAGCCCCGCCGGCCCGCGGCGTAGAGCTCGGGCGGCACGGCGCTGTACTCCGCGGCGATCGCCCGGTCGTACGCGTCGAACGCCGCCGCGTCGCTGCCCAGGATCGCCATGTCGCAGTCGAGGAACAGCGCCTCGTCCTCGCCGACGTCGGCCGGCCCGAGCGATCCGTGGCGCGCGGTGAGCAGGATGAGCCGCGCGATGAGGTCCTCGTCGAGCCCCTCGCCCGGCAGCCACCGCGCCACCGCGTCGCGCGCCAGCTCGGCGCTGCGCGCCTCGTTGTCGCGGCGGCCGGGCGCGTACACGGCGTCGTGGAAGAGCGCGGCCAGGAACACCTCGCGCGGCCTCCCCCAGCCGACGTCGCGGCCGACCTCGTCCACCCGGCGGAGCACCTCGCGCACGTGGTCGAGGTCGTGGTACGCGCGCCCGGGCTCGCCGTACGCCGCGCGCACCGCGCTCCACAGCGCCTCGGGCAGGACCAGCCCGTCCGGCGCCTCCGGCGGCGCATCCGCCGCGTCCCCATCGGCGCGCGCCTCGCCCGCGCCGGAAGCGCCGTCCGGCCTCACACGAGCACCAGGTCCTCGGGGCGGAACCGCTCCCCGTCGTACGTCGCGATGCGCCCCTTCTCGACGACCTTCGCGTGGTTCTTGGCCAGGTTGGCGCGCCCCTGGATCTCGCGATCCGTCAGGAAGCAGTCGACGTCGGCGACGCACAGCCCGGCGGAGACCGTCAGCGACCGCTCGATGCGGCGGTAGCGACGGCGGGCGAGCCGCTCCTGCAGCGCGCGCAGGAACTCCACCGCCCACGCGCGCGTCGCGTTCGGCAGCGTGATCATGTACTCGTCGCCGCCGAACCGGTACGCGTGCCCGTGCGCGAAGACCTGCGCCTCGATGCTCTCCATCAAGGGCGGGAGCACGTGCAGATCGACCGCGGTCTCGGTGTGCTGCACGTTGAACGCCTTGAAGTCGTCGATGTCGATGAACGCCACGGCGATCGCGGCGCCGCGCAGCGCGCAGCGCGCCCGGTAGTGCGACAGATCCGGCAGGAAGAGCCCGGGCGCCTCGAGGATGTGGAACTTCTCGTCGTACTCGCGCGGCCGCAGCGGCGGCGCCTCCGGCAGCACGGCCTCGGCGTGCCGGATCGACATGTAGTCCGTCAGCTGCGGCACCTGGAGCGCGCGTGTGGCCCCGAACCACGGCGCGGCCATCAGCTGCTCCAGCCCGTGGACCTCGCGCCTGAGGTGCCGGATCGTGTCGGCGTTCACGGCCTTCTGCAGCGGCTCCTCGATCGCCGTGGCGCTGTCGCGCCGGAGGCTTATCAGGATGCGCTTGAGCAGCGGGCCCTGCGTGTCGTGGATCTGCACCTGCGGCTGGCGCAGCTCGAGCTGCCGGCCGAGGAGGCTCAGCTGCCCGATGAGCTCCGTCACCTCCGGCGGCTCGTAGCCGCGGAACTCCTGCCGGATCACGTCGGCGACGTCGCGGCGGAACGCGTCCGTGAAGCGGGCGACGCAGTGGGACAGGGTCTTGGCCTCCGACGGCGTGAACTCGGGCATCCCCGTGAGGATAGCCCGGCAGCGGAGCCGTCCAGCGCCCGGGACGCACCGCGCGCTGGAAATCCGCGCTGAATTCGGAGATGCTGCCCTCTCCCTCCCCGCCCGTTCAATGCACGACCTCACCCGGACGATCACGACCCTCCGCAGCGACGCGGTCGAGCTCCCGGACCTGCGCGTCCTCGTCACCCCACAGAAGAGCCCCCCGATCGAGGCGACCCTCGGCGTCGCGCCGCTCGTCCTCGGCACGAGCGGCGAGTGCGATGTCGTCATCCCCGACTCCCGGGTGTCGCGCCGCCATGGCCAGCTCCGGCTCACGCCGCGCGGCGTCGTCCTCACCGACCTCGGCAGCAAGAACGGCACGTTCATCAACGACGTGCTGATCATCGAGGGCTTCCTCACCCCGAGCGCCGTCGCCTCCCTGGGCGGCGTCCCCCTCACCGTGCGCGTCGGCGGCGCCCCTGTCGTCGTCCCGCTCTCCACCTCGGCCAGCTTCGGCGAGGCCCTCGGCAGCAGCGTCCCCATGCGCGCGCTCTTCGCCCGCCTGGAGCGCGCCGCGGCCACGTCGGAGACCCTCCTCCTCCTCGGCGAGTCCGGCACCGGCAAGGAGGTCCTCGCCCGCGCGATCCACGAGGCGAGCCCGCGCGGCGGCGGCCCGTTCGTCGTGTTCGACTGCAGCGCGGTCGCCCCCAACCTCATCGAGGCCGAGCTCTTCGGCTACATGAAGGGCGCGTTCACGGGCGCCCAGACCGCGCGCGCCGGCCTGCTCGAGGAGGCGAGCGGCGGCACGCTCTTCCTCGACGAGATCGGCGAGCTCCCGCTCGATCTCCAGCCGAAGCTCCTGCGCGCCCTCGAGGCCCGCCAGGTGCGCCGCATCGGCGCCGCCGCGTACACGTCCTTCGACGCCCGCGTCATCGCCGCCACGCACCGCGACCTCCAGGGCCGCATCGCGTCGGGCACGTTCCGCGAGGACCTCTACTACCGGCTCGCTGTCGTCGAGTCCGTCGTGCCCCCGCTGCGCGAGCGCAAGGAGGACATCCCGCTGCTCGTCGAGCGCTTCCTCGCGGCGCAGGTGCCCCCGCGCTCGCTCGCCGACCTTCCCCCGAACGCGCTGGAGCTCCTCCGCGGGCACCACTGGCCGGGCAACGTGCGCGAGCTCCGCAACACGGTCGCGCGCCTCGTGCTCTTCCCTCACCTCGCCGAGGAGGCGATCGTCAAGGTGGCGCCGCGGCCCACCGACACGGGCGTCGGCCAGTTCGCCGCGCTGCCGCTCCGCGAGGCGCGCGACATGGTCGTCGAGCAGTTCGAGCGGACCTTCATCGCCATGAAGCTCCGGGACAACGGCGGCAACGTCGCGCGGGCCGCCGCGTCGATGGGCGTCTCCCGGCAGCTCGTCCACCGGCTGATGGAGCGCTACGGCATCCGCAGCAAGGGCTGACAGGCCGGGCGGCGCGCGCACACGGCGCGGCGCTCAGGGCGCGCGGCGCGGCGTCAGAACGAGCCGCGGAGCGAGAGCCCGGGACCCTCGGGCGAGAAGGAGAAGCCCGCGACCGGCGCGGCGGGGACGACCGGGTCGAGCTGGAAGTACAGCATCGCGCCCACGGAGGCCGCGAGGAGGCCCACGCCCGCGGAGATCCCGCCGGCCTTCCACGCGAGATCGATCGCCTCGACCTCGTCCGCCGTACACCCGGGCGCGCACCTGCTGCGGAGCTCGCTCCGGTCGAGGTGCCCCTTGATGCCGAGGAACGCGCCCACGCCGAGACCCACCGCGCCGGCGCCGGCGAGCACGAGCGGCCAGCGCTGCCGCACCGGCGCGGCGGTGCCGGCCCCGGCGCCCGGCGGCGCCGCCGCGGGGAAGCGCACCGCGATCGGCAGCGCCTTGTCGCCCGGCGACACCGTGACCACGGTGGCGACGCGCGTCCCGGCCGCGTCCTCGAAGGTCAGCGTGTGGCGCCCGGGATCGACCTCGATGGGATCCCTCGGGAGCGCCTCGACGAGCGGCGCGCCGTCGAGGAGCACGCGCACGCGGCCCGGCGCGCGGCCCTCGGCGGACGTGGCCGACAGCGCGACGCTGGGCATGTCGCGCTCGACCCCCTCGCTCCAGCTCTGGCAGTCGCGGGCGAGCATCGCCGGGCACGAGCTCACGCAGACGCGGAGCTCGGACCGGGCGCGCAGCAGCGCGCGGTCGCGCAAGAGCTGCTGCGCTTGCTCGTACGACGCTGCGCACGTCTCGCCCACGCCCTGAGCGCGCGCGCGCGCGCTCGTGAGCAGCGTGACCGCCGCGGCGAAGGCGACGAGGAGGCCCCGTTTCATCGTCGCGTAAGCTACACGCTCCCGTCGTTCACAAGCACTCACGCTTGATCCGACGGATGCCGCTGCCGTCCAGGTAGTAGGGGGGCACGCAGCGCGAGCGCGGCCGCGCGCTGCGCGCGGGGGTCGCGGCGCGCACGCCCGCAGCGCGCTCCGGCGCGGCCCCGCGCGCGACCGACTTCGGCTCCGCGGCGGCGTTCAAGGAGGCCGCAGGCGCCCGCGCGGACGCGCTGGCGGCGGGCGCCTCCTGGACGGCCGTGGAGCCCTCCTGGACGGCCGTGGAGCCCTCCGGGACGGCCGTGGAGCCCTCCTGGACGGCCGTGGAGCCCTCCGGGACGGCCG
>JAICEP010000550.1 GCA_025924095.1 Sorangium sp. | reverse complement strand
CCCGCAACGAGCTCGATCGCCGCAGCGCCGGCGGCCGCCACCAGGGCGCCGTCGCGTCGGCGCCCGAGCTCCAGATCGTCGGGGTCGACGCAATCCCGGTCGTCGAGGAGGGCGAGCCCGGCGCCGGCACGATCACGGTGGCGCTCGACGGCGTGATGGATCCGCAGAACTTCGGCGCGGTGATCCGCAGCGCCGTCGCCCTCGGCGCGCGGGCCATCCTGTGGCCCGAGCACAGCTCGGCGCCGCTCACGCCGGCGACGTTCCGCGCCTCCGCCGGCGCGATCGAGCACGCGAGGCTCTGCCGTGTCCGCTCCTTGCCCGACGCCCTGGAGTCCCTCGCCGCCCGCGGCGTCGCCGCGATCGCGCTCGACGCCCAGGGCCCGGTGGAGCTCGGCGATCTGCCCCTGACCGGCCCTGTCTGCATCGTCATCGGCGCCGAGGACAAGGGCACGCGCCGCTCGGTCCGCCGCGTCTGCCAGCACGTGGCCCGGCTCCCGATGACCGGCCCGATCTCCTCGCTGAACGCCTCGGTCGCCGGGGCGATCGCGCTCTACGAAGTCGTCCGGCAGCGCCGCACGTCGCGCGCGTAGTCCGGCAGCAGCCCTCGCCCCGCGACGCCAGCCGCCCGGCGACCACGGCGATCCGCGCGCCATGCGCCCGTACGACCAGCGCCGTAGGGCATTCCCTTAGCCTCACGGGACTATCGCTCGTTTGAGCGCGCGCAATCGGTTTGGGCTCGGTGCGACCGCGCGCTGCGAGGTCGTCCGGGAACGCCGTAGGTCAAACCCTTAGCCAAGAAAAATTTGTAACAAATTTGAATGGATACGCGCGATGTGTGATGTGGGTTCGAGCAGCGCCTCCATTGCTGAACAGGCTCGCAGGAAGACGACCGATTCGATCCATTCAATGGATCGACAAAAAGAATCCACACCCCCCTCGAAAAACTCAGTCACTGCGGAGGGTTACCCCTGTGGACTCACCCTTCTCTGCGCGGTTATCCGGAATGGCTCGAGGGATGGTTCAAGAATCGGGGGGGTCCCGGTAAGCGGCTGGATCGGCTCAGCTTCGGGCTGGAAGTGACCGCAGGCGGGAGAGCACGCGGGCCATGCGGAGCGCGGCCTCGGCCAGGTCGGTCTCGGTCGTGTCCTCGCCGATCGAGAAGCGCACGGCGGAGGCCGCGCGCTCGGGGCCGAGCATCGCGGTGAGGACCGGGGACGGCTCGGCGGTCCCGGCGCTGCAGGCCGCGCCGCTGGACGCGGCGACGCCCTCCAGGTCGAGCGCGGCGCAGAGCTCGTCGCCGCGCCAGCCGGGCCAGGAGAGGTTCGTGACGTGGGGGGCGCGCGCGCCGTCCCCGTTGCGGAGGGGCGCGGCGCCGGCCGCGCGCCCAACCTGGGTGAGCGCGGCCTCGAGGCGATCGCGGAGCGGGGCGAGCGCCGCGTACCGGGCGGGGGCGTCGATCGCTCGCCGGGCGGCCACGGCGAAGCCGGCCGCGGCGAGCGGGTCCTGTGTCCCGGGACGCATCCCGCGCTCCTGGGCGCCGCCGAGCAGGACGGGCCGGAGCCGGAGGCCCGGCCGCACCGCGAGCGCTCCGATCCCCTTCGGGCCCCGGATCTTGTGGGCCGCAACCGACACGAGATCCGCCCCGGCCCACGCCTCCGGCGGGAGGCGTCCCACCGCCTGGACGGCGTCCACGTGGAGCCGCGCCCGGCGGGCGTGGACGATCGCCGCCGCCTCGGCGACCGGCTGGACGACCCCCGTCTCGTGGTTGACCGCCTGGAGGCTCACGAGCCGCACAGGCGCGACCGCTGCCGCCCGATCGATGGCGTCGGCGATCGCCTCCGGCGCGACCCGGCCGGACGGCTCGGGATCGACCCAGGCGACGTGCACGCCGCGGCCGGCGAGCCCCTCCGCGGCGCGGGTCACCGAGGGGTGCTCGATCCGCGAGACCACGAGCGCGCCGGCCTCGTCCCCGAAGGCGTGCCCGAGCGCGAGGTTGTTGGCCTCGGTCCCGCCCGAGGTGAAGGTCACGTCGCGCGCGTCGAACCCGGTCAGCCGGGCGACCGCCTCCCGCGCCTGCTCGACGAACGCGCGCGCCCGCCGCCCCGGTCCGTGCACGCTCGCCGGGTTGGCCCAGGCCACCTCGGCGGCGGCCTGCATCGCCGCCAGGACCTCGGGGTGCGGCGGCGTCGTGGCGTTCCAGTCGAGATAGATGACGCTGGAGGCAGGGCGCATCAGGACGGCGACGGAGAGGCAGGGCGCATCAGGACGACTACGGATCGGCGGGCGGCGACGAGGGCGGGCCGAGCCGGCCCGGCGAGCTGCCGTCGTCCTGGAGGGGCGCGCGCCGGGCGACGGTCAGGTAGAACGCCGATCCGGTGAGCGCATCGCCCTCGATCACCTCGTTGCTGGGCGACACGACGCGCAGGTCGCCGCCGAGCCCGCGGGCGGTGCGCCGCGCGATCGCGAGCCCGACGCCGACGCCGCCGTAGGCGCGCGTGGCCGAGCCGTCGACCTGGTAGAACGGCTCGAAGATGCGCTGCAGGCGGTCCGCCTTCACCCCGGGCCCCGTGTCGGCGACGCAGAGCTCGTAGTGCCCCGACTGGAGCACGCTGACCCGCACGCCCGCGGTGCCGCCGGCCGGCGTGAACTTCGCGGCGTTCTCGAACAGCTGGATCATCGCCCGCTGCAGCCGGCCCGCGTCGCCCCAGGCGGGGAGCGGGCCGCGCGGCAGGTCCTCGACGAGCTGCACCTTCCCCTCGGCGAAGCGGTCGGCCACCTGCGCGAGGGCGCGCCGCGTGGTGTCGAGGAAATCGTACTCCGAGTGCATGAAGCGCATCCGGCCCGTCTCGATGCCGGTCACGTCGAGCAGGTTGTCGATGAGCGACCGGAGCCTGCGAACGCAGTCCTCCATCGCGAGCAGCGCCTTCTTCTGCGCCTTGTTGAGCGGGCCGAGCTCCTCGTCGGCGAGCAGCTTCACGTACCCGACGATCGGGGTCATCGGGGTCGCGAGCTCGTGCGAGATGTTGCGGTAGAACTCGGTGCGCGCGGCGTCGAGCTCGCGGAGCCGGGCGTTGGCGCGCGAGAGCTCGGCCACCTTCTGCTCGAGGTGGGCGACGATGCGCTGGCTCTGCTCGCGCAGCCGGAGCGGCCCCTGCGACGCGGGGAGCTCCTCGCGCGCGCCGCTGAGGTAGCGGGCGATGACCGCCGAGAAGGAGCGCGCGTCGATCGGCTTCTGGAGGAAGCCGTCGCAGCCGACGGCGAGGCTCGTGTCCCGATCACCCTCGGCGGTGATCGCGACGATGGGGACGCCGGCGAGCGACGCCTCGCCGCGCAGGCGCAGGGTGACCTCGAACCCGTCGAGGCCGGGGATGTTCAGATCGACGAGGACGAGGTCCGGGCGAAGCGTGCAGGCAAGGCGCACCCCTTCGAGCCCGTCGGCGGCCTCGACGACCTCGTAGCCGGCGCTCTGGAGCAGCTTGCGGACGAGCAGGCGGTTCGCGGGATCATCCTCGATGTGAAGTATCTTCGACATGGGCTCTGCGTGCGCATAGTAGTCGCGATCGACGGGGGTCAGGCACGTTCTGCGTTACTTTCCACCGCCTGACCGGGTCCGCCGGCCCGGCCGGCGCCCGGGTCGTCCGCTTGGAGCGCTCGCTTGCACCGCGCTCGTTCCTGCGGTCGTGCTGAGCTCGTCACCGCGCGCGCGCCGAGCGGGTTGCCAGGCGAGCGCCGAGCGGGTTGACGACCGGCGGCGCCCATCCAATACGGGGGCGCCATGCCCGGCCCCTTCAGGTTCCACCGCGCCTTCGCCGCGGCGCGCTGCTTCCCCTTCCCCCGGCGCGCTCGATGACGACCGCGCACCAGCAAGAGAGCGAGGCCGCCGACGTCGGAGGCGGAGCGGCCGAGCACCTTCCTCGGCCGGAAGCGCCGGGCAGCGCGAGCGCCCCGCGCGCGAGCGCGGACGGCGCGGTGCGGCCGCTGCCCGCGCGCCTCTCCTACGGGCTCGCGGCGCTCTCCGGCTTCCTCTACTTCCTCGGGTTTCCGGGGATGGATCTCTGGCCGATCTCGTTCTTCGGCCTCGTCCCGCTGATCGTGGCGCTGCGCGGACAGACGCCGCGGCGCGCGGCGCTGCTCGGCTGGATCGCCGGCTTCGTCATGACGATGACCGGCTTCTACTGGCTGCTCGAGATGCTGCGGGTGTTCAGCGGATTCCCCACGATCCTCTGCACGGTCTTCATGGCCATCCTCTGCGCCTACCAGGCGGGACGGATCGCCCTGTGCGGCTGGCTCTACGGGCGGGCCGAGGCGCGCGGCTGGCCGGGCGCCGTGGCGTTCGCTCTCGCGTTCGTGACGAGCGAGCTCGTCTATCCGCTGCTCTTCCCCTGGTACTACGGCGCCTCGGTCCACAACGCCCCGGTGATGGGCCAGGTCGCGGATCTCGGCGGCCCCTACCTCGTCGGGCTGGTGCTTGTCGCCGCGAACCTCGCGATCGCCGAGCTGGTGAAGCTCTGGCTGGATCGCGCGCCGCGCGAGGCGGGCGGCGACGCCGGCCCGTCGCGGCCCAGCCGCCCGCTGAACCGCGCGGTCGTCGCGGTGGGCGTCGCGGCCCCCGCCCTCGCCGCCGTATACGGCCTCGTCCGGATGCGCGCCGTGGACGCGGCCGTCGCCGCGGCCGAGCCGATCAAGATCGGCATCGTCCAGCCGAACCTCGCGCTCTTCGACCGCCGGAACGCGGTCAAGATCCACCTGAAGAGGACCCAGGAGCTCGCGAAGCAGGGCGCTGGGCTCGTCGTGTGGAGCGAGGCGGGCGTGCCGCAGGCGTTCCGCGAGTCGGCCTACAAGACCGAGGTCCAGCGGTCGCTCACGGGCCGCCTCGGCGTGCCCACCGTGGTCGGCACGGTCATCCACCGGCTCCCGGCCGACCGGAACGAGCGCGGCGTGAGCTTCAACACGGCGCTGATGGCCGGCAAGGACGGCGAGATCCTCGGACGGTACGACAAGCAGTACCTGCTCGCGTTCGGCGAGTACCTCCCGCTCGGCGACACGATCCCGTACCTCTACACGCTGTCGCCGAACTCGGGCCGGTTCAGCCCCGGCACGTCGCTCGCCCCGCTCGAGTGGGACGGCCACAGGATCGCGACGATGATCTGCTACGAGGACATCCTGCCGCACTTCGTGAACAAGCTGGTCGCCGAGGGCGACCCCGACCTCCTCGTCAACCTCACGAACGACGCCTGGTTCGGCGACTCGACGGAGCCGTGGATCCACCTCGCGCTCGCGAAGATGCGCGCCATCGAGCACCGCCGCTACCTCGTGCGCGCCACGAACAGCGGCGTCTCGGCGATCGTCGACCCGGTCGGCCGGGTCGTCGTGCAGAGCGACACGTTCAAGGAGCAATCGCTCCTCGGCGAGGCGCGGTTCATGCGCGCGCAGACCGTCTACGGGACCGTGAAGGACATCCCGTGGTACGTCGCCGCGGTCGTGAGCGTCGCCATGGCGCTGTTCACGCGGCCGGAGAGCCTGCGCCTCCGGCGCGCCGAGCGCTGAGCCACGCGTCCGGCTCCCCGGCGCGCCGAGCCACGCGTCCGGCTCCCCGGCGCGCCGGACGCTGAGCCTCGCCGCCGAGGCGCGCCGCCCGCGCGGCGCGCCCGCGTCAGATCTTCATCGCCT
>JAICEP010000549.1 GCA_025924095.1 Sorangium sp. | reverse complement strand
GTCGTCCAGCGCGTCAAGGAGGCCGGACGCGCCCTCGGCCTCGGCGAGCCGGGCGCACTCCAGCGGGTCGTCCCCGGCGGCGAGGCGCCAGCGCGGATCCGTGAGGCGAGGGCTCGGCGGACGCGGCGCCGCCGAGACGGACGCTGCCGGCGAGGAGGGCGACGACGAGGCGCGCGAGGAATTCGCGCGCTCGCGGCCGCACGCGACGGGGGCGAGGAGGACGAGCGACAGGCACGCGACGAGGGCCGTACGCGCCACGAGGGGCGACAGGCAGGCGACGAGGGCCGTACGCGCCGCGAGGGGCGCGCGAGGGAGGACCGCGCGACCCCTCCCCCGCGTCACGGCCGCCCCGGCGTCACGGTGGATCGATGAGCGCGAGCGACCGCTTCGTGGGCGCGTTCTCGGGCTCCTGCCGCGCGTTGTACTCGTCGACCACACGGTTGATGTGCATCGAGCAGAACTTCGGCCCGCACATCGAGCAGAACTCCGTGGTCTTGAAGTACTCCTGAGGGAGCGTCTCGTCGTGCATCGCCTGGGCCGTCTCCGGATCGAGCGAGAGCGCGAACTGCTGCTTCCAGTCGAAGGCATAGCGGGCGCGGCTCAGCGCGTCGTCGCGATCCCGCGCGCCCGGGCGCTTGCGCGCCACGTCCGCGGCGTGGGCGGCGATCTTGTAGGCGATGAGGCCCTGCTTCACGTCGTCCGCGTTCGGCAGGCCGAGGTGCTCCTTCGGCGTCACGTAACAGAGCATCGCGGCGCCCGCGAAGCCGGCCATCGTCGCGCCGATGCAGCTCGTGATGTGGTCGTAGCCGGGCGCGAAATCGGTGACGAGCGGGCCGAGCACGTAGAACGGCGCCTCGTGGCAGAGCTCCATCTCCTTCTGCACGTTCATCGCGATCTGATCGAACGGCACATGCCCGGGGCCCTCGATCATGACCTGCACGTCCTTCTCCCAGGCGCGCTTCGTCAGCTCCCCGAGCGTCTTCAGCTCGGCGAACTGCGCCGCGTCGCTCGCGTCGTGGAGGCAGCCAGGGCGGAGGCCGTCGCCGGCCGAGATCGTGACGTCGTACTTGGCGCAGACCTCGAGCACCTTGTCCCAGTGCGTGTAGAACGGGTTCTGCTTGTGGTGCTCGATCATCCACTGCGCCATGATCGAGCCGCCGCGCGAGACGATGCCCGTGATGCGGCCCTTCACCAGCGGCAGGTGCTCGAGCAGCACGCCCGCGTGGATCGTGAAGTAATCGACCCCCTGCTTCGCCTGGTGCTCGAGCATGTCGATGAGGTCCGCGGCCGTCATCTTGTCCGTGCCCTTGCACGCCTCGAGCGCCTGGTAGATCGGCACCGTCCCGATTGGCACCGGAGAGTCGGCGATGATCGCGCGGCGGATGCCGTCGATGTCGCCGCCGGTCGACAGGTCCATCACCGTGTCGGCGCCGTACTTGATGGAGTAACGCAGCTTCTCGAGCTCGCCGTCCACGTCGCTCGTGGTCTGGCTGTTGCCGATGTTCGCGTTCACCTTGCAGAGCGACGCGATGCCGATGCACATCGGCTCGAGGTTCAGGTGGTTCTTGTTGGCAGGGATGATCATCCTGCCGCGCGCGACCTCGCTGCGGATGAGCTCGGGGGCGAGGTTCTCACGGCGGGCGACGTACTCCATCTCCTCCGTGACGATGCCCTTCCTCGCGAAGTGCATCTGGCTCTGGTTGGGGCTCCCGGCGCGCTTGCTCACCCATTCGGTCCGCAACATCAACAACCTCGCTTTCGAGGTGGGCGGTGTAGGTCGCGACCGCGCGCGACGCAAGCCTCCCGTCGCGCCAGGCCGCCCGCGCTGAGCCCGCGTTGAGCCCGCGGACCGGCGCCCGCGGACCGCGGACCGGCGCCCGCCAAGGCGCGGCGCGCCGCGGGGGCGCGCGCCGCTCACGGCGGAGGCGGCTCGGGGAGCTCGGTCATCATGCCGAGCGTCTGCGCGCCGGCCGCCTTCGCGCCGTCGAGCACCTCCACCACGGTGCCGTAGACGGCGCCGTCGTCGGCGACGACGAAGACGATCCTGTCCTGCGGCCTGCTCTGGCGCTCGAGGAGCGGCCTGAGCTTGCCGACGAGATCGGCGCGCTCGACCCGCTCGTCGTTCACCTGGAGCTCGCCCTGCGCGCTCACCCGGACGACCAGCTGGTCGGGCGGCGGGGGGGTGTCCACCTTGACCTGCTCGGTGTCCGGCACCCGCACGCCGATGTCCTTCTCGAGCAGCGGCGTCACGACCATGAAGATGATGAGCAGCACCAGCACGACGTCGACGAGCGGCGTCACGTTGATGTCCGAGTTCAGCGGCACCGCCGGCTTGACGACGAACTTTCTCTTCGCGCGAGCGCTCATCGCCGCTACCTCCCCTTCAGCTCCTCGACCGCCAGCGACACGCTCTTCGCGCCCGACTTGCGCGCCGTCTCCATCACCCTGCGGACGTCGCCGAACGAGAGGCGCTGGTCCCCCTTGACCAGCACCTTGCGCCCGCTGTTCGCGGCGAACTCGCGCGTGAGCCGCGCGGCGAGCCCGGCCTCATCGTACTGGTCGTTCTCGACCCACACCGTCTTCTCCAGCGTCACGGAGAGGATCAGCGGGTCCACCTCCTTCTTCTCCTCGTCCACCTTCGCGGCCTGCGGCAACTTCACGTCCTTGCCGCGCTGCAGCATCGGCGTGACGACCATGAAGATGATGAGCAGCACCAGCACGACGTCGACGAGCGGCGTGACGTTGATCTCGCTCTTGAGGCCCTTCTGCGGGCCGGTAGCCATCCCCATTGGAACGCTCGCTTCCCGGCTGAGCGCGTCAGCGCGCGCCTCGCCGCGGGCGCACGGCGCCGCGCGCCGCGCTCCGCGACCCGACAGGCACCGTGTCGCGCGGCCTCTGTGTCAAGCAGCCTCGTCGGAGGCCGGCGCTAGGCGGCCGTCGAGCCGATTCGCCACGATATCGAGGAGCTCGTTCGACGACTCCGAGATGTCGATCGCCCGGGCGTCGACCCAGCCCTGGAGATAATTGTAGCCCATGACGGCCGGGATCGCGACGAGCAGGCCAAAGGCGGTCGTGATGAGCGCCTCCGCGATACCCGCCGAGACGGTGCCGAGGCCGCCGGAGCCGGCGGCCGCCATCTGCTGGAACGCGGTCACGATGCCCATGACCGTCCCGAGCAAGCCGACGAACGGCGCCGTGGAGCCGACCGTGGCGAGCAGGCCGTAGCCGCGCTTCAGACTGAGCACCTCGCGCTGCGCCTGGCGCTCGAGGGCCCGCGAGACCGACTCGAACACGCCGTCACGCTCGTGCCCCTGCGCCGGCAGCCGGGAGGGGGCGCTCGACGCGTAGGCGGCGAGCCCGGCGCCGATGACGCGCCCGAGGTAGCCAAGCTCGGCCGGGGGCTTGGCGGCGGCCCGGGCGCCCTCGAACTCACCCCGGGCGAGCATCGGCCCCACCCGCTCCGCGAAGGCGCGGGAGGCGGCGCGCGACTTGAACGACACGACGAGGCGCTCGCCGAAGATGATCAGGGACGAGACGGACATGAGGGCCAGCGCGAACACGATCAGCTTCGCGAAGAGCCCCATGTGGCCCCACAGCTCAATCAACGTGAATTGCATCGTCTCGCTCGCGCCTCCTGGCGCTCCATGGTGTCGTGATGGTTTTGGCTAGGCTGGATCAGCGCCTCTGGACGCCGCAGCGAACTCGACAGTACCTCGGAGCGGACCTACCCCGTACCCTTCTCTACTACGTGCCGAGCCCGTTCAACAACACCCCCGAGCCCGACGGTCAAGGGAGCTTGAGCCGGATGTTGAACACGTAGTCGACCGAGACCGGGCGCCCCTGGTACATCACCGGCGTGTAGCGACGGCCCGAGAGCGCATCGAGGATCGCCTTGTCCATGTGGGGCAGTGATTTGACCATGCGGCAATTGGCCAGCGTGCCGTCGACCTTGATGACGCACTTGACAATCGCGAGGCCCTCCACCCGCGCGGCGAGCGCCTCGCGCGTGTACTGCGGATCTCGTCCCGAGGTCATCGTCGGCCGGCTCATCCCGGCGCCGAACGGCAGCACCACGTTTTGCGGCGGCGCCGTGCTGCCCAGCTGACCGCCGAGCTGGCCGCCCAGCGTACCGCCGATCTGCCCGCCGACCTGGCCGCCGACGGTCCCGCCTTGGACGCCGCCCTCGACTCCCCCCTCGACGCCGCCCGGCTGCTCGGGCGCCTCGTCCTTGGCCGGCTCCGGCTCAGGCGCCTTGGCCTTGGGCTTCTCCGGCATGTCGTAGATGGTGTCAGGTGTCTTGACAGGCTTCGGCTGCTCGATGCGCTCCACCTTCGGCGGGCGCTTCGCGCCGCCTCCCGGCGGAGGCGGCGGAGGCGGCGGTGGCGGCGGTGGCGGCGGGGCGAAGAAGGTGACCTCGACGTCCTTCTGCTTCTCGCCCCCCGGGCGCGCGGCCAGCCCGAGGATGGCCGCCGCGATCGCCGCGTGGGCGACAATGGAGAGCGCTGCGCCCGTCCCTAGACGCCCCTGGGTGGCGGTGCTGCGACCGAGTACCGAGTCGAACATGGGGGGTCGTAACTCCTAGAACTCGAGCTGTTCGATCTGGAGACGCCGTGTGGAAGCGTGCGGCGCCTACCCGGAGTGTACAAGCGAGCAAGTACTACAAAAAAGTCTATTGTCTCGCGCGATTCCTGTCTAGGGTGAGGAGAGACTCGAGGGGCCTACACTTCTGGAGGGAATTCCGTGAAGTTTCTCGAAAAGAGGATGAAACACGGAGCGCGCTCACAACGTGCACCGTTGGGGATGTGGGCGGCATTGGTGCTGCTCGCCATGACTTTGTTGACCGCGGTCCCGGCGCTCGCGCAGACGGGCAACAGCGTTCTGATCGGACGGGTAATCGACGCCTCGAGCAAAGCGCCCGTCGCCGATGTGGTCGTGACGGCGACCTCACCCGCGCTGCAAGGGGAGCAGCTCGTGGTCACGGACGGCACAGGCCAGTACCGTATCCCGAACCTGCCTCCAGGTGACTACACACTCCGCCTGGAGAAGGAGTCGTACAAGCCGTACGTGCGCGGCGGAATCGCGGTCCGCACCGGGACGACCCTCCGCGTCAATGTCGAGCTGCTCCCGGAGGCGCTGAAGGCGGAGGAGATCGTCGTCGTCGGCCGCGCGCCGACGGTCGACGTCGGCTCGAGCACGGTGGGCCAGAACATCACGGAGGACTTCACGCGGCGCATCGCCGTGGCGCCCCCGTCGGGGAAGGGTGCCGCGTCGCGCTCGTTCGAATCGATCGCCGCGACAACGCCCGGCGCGCAGTCGGACGAGTACGGGACGTCCATCGCCGGCACGTCGTCGCCCGAGAACCAGTACGTGATCGACGGCCTCTCGGTGAACGACCCGGCGTACGGGATCATCGGCACGCCGCTCACCATGGAGTTCATCAAGGAGGTCAACGTGGTCGCCGGCGGGTACATGCCCGAGTTCGGCCGCGCGACCGGAGGCGTCCTCGACGTCGTCACGAAGAGCGGCGGCAACGCGTTCCAGGGCTCGGTCTTCTTCTACATCACGCCCGGCGCCACCGAGGGAGCGTTCAAGGAGGTCCGCCGCCAGGGCGCCACCGTCCAGACGGACACGCGCCTGTCGTCCATCCGCGACTATGGCTTCGAGGTCGGCGGCC
>JAICEP010000548.1 GCA_025924095.1 Sorangium sp. | reverse complement strand
CGGACGCGACCGCGGCGCTGGAGGGCGTGGAGGACGCGCTGCTCTCGGCGAGCACCGAGGCGCCGCTGGTCCTCGCCCTCGACGACCTCCAGTGGGCCGACGCGCACACCCTCGCGCTGCTGCGGCTCCTTGTCGAGCGCGTGGGCGCGACGGTGGCGCGCAGGGGCGCGCAGGCGCGCCTCCTGGTCCTCGCGGCCGCGCGCGACGAGCCGAGCCCTTCGCCACCCCTGCGCGCCCTCCTCGCCGAGGCGCGCGGGCGCGCCCGCCCCGGCGCACGGCACCTCGCCCTCAGCCCGCTCGGCGACGAGGACGCCGCGCGCCTCGCCCAGGCCACGCTCCCCGTCGCGCCCGCGCTCGAGCGCGCGGTCGTGCGCGGCTCGGGCGGCGTGCCGTTCTTCATCGTGCACGCGCTCGTCGCGTGGCGCGAGACCGGCGCGCTCGTCTATCGCGGGGGCGCCTGGGAGGCCGCCGAGCCCGACCTCGCGAGCCGCGGCGTCCCGGGGGTCGCCGACCTCGTGGTCGCGCGCCTCGCCAGCTACCTCGACCCCGCGAGCGACGAAGGCCGCCTCGCCCTGCGCGCGCTGGCCGCCGTGGCGCTCCACGGCGGCGGCCTCGGCGTGGACGTGCTCACCGAGGCCGCGGGCCGCGACGACGAGGCGCTGGAGGCCGCGCTGCTCCCCCTCGTGGACGCCGGCCTGCTCACCGCCTCCGGGGCCGGCCAGCACGGGCCGGAGTACAGCTTCGTCCAGGAGATGGTGCGCCTCTCCGTGCTCAACCTGGTCCGGCCGCGCCCCTGGCTGCGCCGCCTGCACCGCGCGCTGCTCGACGCCATCGCCCGCCGCCCCACGGCGGCCGCCGACGCCGCGTTCCTGGCCTCCGGCTACGAGCGCCTGGGCGCGGCCCCGGAGGCGCGGCGCTGGCTGGGCCCGGCGATGGCGGCGGTGATGTCGGCCGGCCTGTTCACCGAGGCGGTGGAGCTCGGCGAGCGCCTCGCCGCGCTCATCGAGGATCCGGACGAGCGCGCCGCCGCCGAGATCGACGTGGTGCGCGCCCTGCTGCGCGGCAGGAAGCCCGAGGAGGCGCGGCGGCGGCTCGACGCGCTCGACGCGCGCGCGGCGGTGTTCCCCGCGCGCCGCGCCGAGGTGGCGCTGCGGCGCCGGCTCTGCCGGCTGGAGGTGGCGCGGGGCCTGCGCGACGAGGGCTACGACGATCCCGGGCTGCTCGCGGCCGCCGACGCCCAGCCCGACGAGGCCCTCCGCTGCGAGGCGCGCATGGCGCTCGCCGGCGTCGCCGTCCCCGAGCGGGCCATGGAGCTCGCGGGCGAGGCGGTGGCGCTCGGGGCGCGCGCCGGGCCGGCGCTGGAGTTCGGGGCGCGCGTGCTGCGCTTCGAGCTGAACTACGCCTCGAACCGCCGCGATCTCGCGGTGGCCGAGGAGGACCTCACGCGCGCGCTCGCGATCGCCTCGGCGCTCGGATCGCGCTGGCACAGGCTGCACATCGAGGCGGATCTCGCGGTGCTCGACGCCGAGCGCGGCCGGCTCGGCGAGGCGATCGGGCGGCTCGAGAGGATCGCCGGTCAGGCCGAGGCGGACGGCATGCGCGGCCAGCTCCGCCTCGTGCTGACCAACCTGGCCGCGTTCCTGCTACGCGACGGCCGCGCGATCGAGGCCGCGGAGACGGCCAGGCGCACCGCCGAGCTCGCGGCGGAGGCCGGCGATCCGGGGCTGCGCGCGAGCGCGCTGTCGCTGCGCGCGGACGCGCTCCGGCGCGTCGGAGATCTCCCTGGCGCGCTCGCCGCGGCCGACGAGGCCGAGGCGCTGCAGCGCGCCCACCGCGACCGCCGCCAGGCGCTCACCCTCCTGCGGCGCGCGGAGATCCTGGCCCTGGCCGGCCGCTCCGACGACGCGCTCGCCGACGCGCGCGCGGCCAGGAGCGTCGCGGAGGCCCGGGCCGACCGCGATCTCGCGATGGGCGCGCGGCTGTGGGAGCTCCTGCACCTCGCGCGGCGCGGCGAGCTCGTTGTCGCGGCCCTGGAGGAGGCGGTCGCCGAGGCCGCCGGGTCGGGCGTGACGTTGCGCCCGCTCACGCTCGGGCTGATGGACGAGGCGCGGGCGTGGGTCGCCACGACGAAGCCGGCGTGAACCGCCCGGACAGGCCTCCCGGACGGCGGATCAAGCGGCCCGTGGCCGCAGGGCGGCGCTCCGTCGCCGGAGGGCCCCGACGAGGAGGCCTGTCGCGAGGAGCGCGCCGCTCCCGGCGCTCCCGGAGAAAGCGCCCGTACCCGCCGCGTCGCACGCGCAGCCGCGGGGCCCGGGCGGCACGGAGGGCGCGGCGCGAGGCGCGGCCGGCCGCGGCGCCACCTCGCGGCCGTCGAGGGCCGCGCCGTCGCCGGAGACGATGAACGCAGCCCAGTAGAAGGGGTGCGCCGTTCCGGGTCGGGACCGCATCTCGATCTGCGCCTGCCGCATGGCCTCGACCCGGCCCCCCCCGGCGGCGAGCTTCTCGTAGTAGGCCTCCATCAGGTTGCGGGTCTCGCGGTCCTGGACCTTCCAGAGGCTCATCACCTGGGTCTCCGCCCCGGCGAGCACCAGCGCGCGCCGCAGGCCGTGGACCCCGTCCGCCCGCTTCACCTCGCCGAGGCCCGTCTCGCAGGCGGACAGCACGACCAGCTGCGTGCCGTACAGGTCCAGGCCCGAGGCCTCCAGCGCGGTCAGGACCCCGTCCTCGGGGCCGTCGTAGGGCCGGTTGGCCGAGGCGAGCGCCACGCCGGCGCGCAGCAGCGGGTTCTCGCCGGCGGCCCCGCCCGCGTGCTCGCTGTCGGGGAGGAAGAACCCGTGCGTCGCGAGGTGGAGGATCCGCGGGTGCGCCGCGCTCTTGAGCGCTTCCTCGGTCGCGCCGAGCCCGGTGAGCACCTTCGCCCCCGGGAACCGCCGCGCGATCGCCGTCGCCTCGGGCAGCGTGCCGGGCAGGGCCGGGAACGACAGCGCGCGCATGTCGATCGACCGCCTCGCCGGCGCCGCGCCGGCCGGGGCCTCGCGGCGGAAGCGCGCGTGCCGGGTCGCGTCGCCGAACTCCGGCGCCCCGATGACCAGCGCAGGCAACCCGGGTTCGGCGCGCCGCGGGTCGTGGTGCCGGGCGCGGAGCAGATCGCGGCCGCTCGTCAGGTAGGTGAACGAGCTGTGCTCCAGCAGGTAGCTGCCCTGCTCGTCGACGAGCGCGCCGAAGGGGACCAGGTTGAGCTCGCCGTCGGGGCTGAGGAAGATCCAGCGGGCGCCGCCGAGCAGCGCCCGGACCGGCTGCATGACGCGCTCGTCGACGGCGCGCGCGGCGCGCTGCGGGTCACGGAGCAGCTGGGCGAAGGCGCGCCGCAGGTCGCCGGCGGCCGCGTCGATCGGCGCCGCGTCGCGGAGGTCGGCCCAGGCGACGCGGCCGTCCGAGTGGAGCACGTACGCCGCATACCGCGGCGCGCCCCAGGCGAGCGGCGCGGCGCCGCCGCGCTCGCGCACGCGCGGGCGGCGCACGACGAGCTCGACGAGCGCCGCTCCCTGCGGCAGGGCGGCGACCACGCGGTCCAGGGTGACCGGCTCGTCGTCGATCCGCAGCGGGGCGCCGCGCCGGCCGATCTCTTCCTCGAGCGCCCGCTTCTTTCGCTCGAGCTCGTCGATCGACGCGCGGAGCTCGCCAGGCTGCCCCGAGGAAGGGAGGCGGATGATGAGATCGGCGAGCCGCGACTCGACGGAGACGAGCTGCTGGAGGAGCATCGCGTCGTCGGGGCGGCTCCGGTCCCTGAGCGCGGCGATCCGGTCCGCGGCGGCGTCGAGGACCACGCCCTTGCGCCGGAGCACCGCGGTGAAGGCGAGGCGCGCCGCCTCCGCGTCGGAAGGAGCGCTGTCCGCGTGCAGCGAGAGGAGGAGATCGGTCTCGTCGCGGAGCGCGCCGGCGAGGGCGGTCCGCTGCTCCTCGCTCGCCGCGGGGAGCAGCGCGAGCGCGCGCCGGTCCTGGATGTCCGCGCCGCGCGCGAGCAGGCCCATGGCCTCGCCGATCGCCCCCTGGTCGAGCCGGTGCCGGCCGAGCCGCTGCAGGGCGCGGACGACGCGCGGATGGTCCGGGCCGAAGGCGGCCTCCTCGATGGCGAGCGCGCGCCGATAGAGCGGCTCGGCGGCCCGAGGCTCCCCGCCCTCTTCCCGGAGCTGGCCGAGCGCGGCGAGCGCCTCCGCGACGCCCGGGTGCCTGTCGCCGAGGCGCTGCTCGCGGAGCGCGAGCGCGTCGCGGTAGGCGCGCTCCGCGGCCGCAGGATCGCCGCGCCTCAGCGCGAGATCGCCGCGGAGCATCAGGGAGGTGCTCCGTCCCACGTGACCCTTGCCGAGCGTCCTGTCGCGCAGCGAGAGCGCCCGCTCGACGAGCGGCTCGACCTCCGAGGGCTCGGCCCCTTGCAGCAGCTGGACCGCCGCGAGCCGGTCCAGCGCGGCGGCGAGGCTCGGGTGCTCCGGGCCGAGCACCCTCTCGAGGAGGCCGATCGCGCGCTCGAGGAGCGGCCGGGCCAGCGCCGGATCGCCCGCTTCGGTGTGGATGTCGGCGAGGTCCTGGAGGCAGCGCGCGGCGCTGGGGCGGTCGCCCTCTTCGCATCTCCCGCTCGATTGCCTCCGGAGGCGGTCCTCGGCGCGCCCGTGCTGCGCGCGGGCAATCTCGAGCTCCGCCAGGGTCAGGACGAGGTGATTCTTGCGGGCTGTGTCCTTCGGGAGCGTGCTCAGGAGCGCGTCGGCCCGGCCGTACTCCGCCTTCGCCAGGAGCAGGCGAGCGAGGCTGTCCAGGGCTCCAACGAATCCCCTGTAAGCCCACCGGGCATGAGCCTCTCCCCACAGCGACGTCGCGCGCGTGAGGAGCGGCTCCGCAGCGGCGTAATCGCCTTGCTTCATGCGCAGCTCGCCGAGCAGCGCGAGGGCCATCGCGAGCCGGCCGCGCTGACCGTCGTCCTCCGGCTGCGCTGCGTGATCGCGCGCTGCCACGGCGAGCGCGCGGGCGAGCAGCGGCACGGCGCTGGAGTACTCTCCGGTCCCCATCCGCGCGGCCCCGAGATCCATCAGATCAGGGAAGATGATCGCGTCACGTTGGACCGCATCCCCGGGGAGGCCACCGCGGTTCGATGGCCGCTTCTCGTGGGATGCGATGTCGGACTCTGCCCAGCGTGCCTCGGCTGTGTAGTCCTCGCTCATGTACCAGAGCGCGGCCGTCGTATCTCCCGGCCCGAGCACGGCGCCGCGCGGCTCGGCGGCGTGGGCGCTCGCCGCCAGCGCGAGCCAGGCCACGAGGAGCGACGTCAGGCCTCCGATCCATCCACTCCATCGGGTCATGTGTCCCGCGCCTCCACGGCCGCTGCCTGCGCCCCGCATCCTACCGCGCATCGCCCTGCCTCCTGCGAGCCATCGTCGCGCCCACCGTGCCGAGCGCGCGCCGGGGAGCCGCGAGCGCAGCTCCCCGGCATGGCGCCGGGCGCGCGCGCCGCCGGCTCCCCCGGCGAGGCGCCGCCCGCGTATACTTCGATGCGTGGCAGAGGAGCTGACGAAGCCGATCGAGCGCGACGGCGCCTACAGGCTCGCCTCACGCAAGATCCGCGTCGAGGTCGTGGACGGCCCGGATCGAGGGCTCGTCGCCGATCTGCCGGGGCCGGAGGCGCGCGTCGGGCTCGGCCGCG
>JAICEP010000547.1 GCA_025924095.1 Sorangium sp. | reverse complement strand
GTCGACGACGTAGTCCGGACCGACGGGCACCTTGCCCATCCCTCCGGGCGTATCGACGATCAGCTTCGGCAGCGCGATGCCGGTGAGCCGGCCCTGGAGCTGCTCCATGAGCGAGATGCCGGTGGCGAGCGGCGTGCGCAGGTGCGCGGTGCCGCGCACGGGGTCCATCTGGAGCAGGTAATAGGGGCGCACGCGCCAGCGCACGAGACCCCGGAAGAGCGCCGCCA
The DNA here is from genome assembly GCA_025924095.1 of Sorangium sp. Lineage (GTDB taxonomy): Bacteria > Myxococcota_A > Polyangia > Polyangiales > Polyangiaceae > Sorangium. The sequence goes on along the minus strand of JAICEP010000547.1, from coordinate 5,468 downwards.
GCGTCGTCGCGTCGTCGTTGATGCCGCGCAACAGCACGGTCTGGTTCATGACGGGGAAGCCGTTGTCGACGAGCCGTTTGCAGGCGCGCTCGGCGGCGGGCGTGAGCTCCTTCGGGTGGTTGAAGTGCGTCATCACCCAGAGCGGATGGTGCGGCCTGAGCGCGCGCACGAGCTCTGCGGTGATGCGCTGCGGCAGCGTGACCGGCACGCGCGTGGCGATGCGGATCGTCTCGACGCTCGGGATCTGTCGGAGCCGAGCGATCAGCCGCACGACGCGGTCCGTCGAGACGGCCAGGGGATCGCCGCCGCTCACGATGACGTCGCGCACCTCCGGGTGCGCCTCGAGGTAGGCCATGGCCGGCGCGAGGCGCTCGAGCGCGACGGCGCCGCCGCCGTCGCCGACCATGCGCGAGCGGGTGCAGAAGCGGCAGTACACGGCGCAGCGATCTGTCGCGAGGAGCAGCGCGCGATCCGGGTACCGTTGCACAAGGTGGGGCGCGACCTCGTGCGCGACCTCGCCGAGGGGGTCGACGAGGTCGCCGGGCACCTCGGCGGCCTCGTCGGCGAGCGGCACGCACTGCCGGCGGATCGGGCACGCCGGATCGCTCTTGTCGCAGAGGCTCAGGTAGTACGGGGTGACGCGGATGGGCAGCCCGGCCTTCTCGGCGCGCCTCGCGCCCGCGAGCTCCTCCGGCGTGAGCGACAGCGTCCGGTGGAGATCGTCGGCGCTCGAGAGCGCATGGCGCAGCTGCCATGTCCAGTCGCTCGTCCGCACCTTCGCGCGGGCCGGACGCGCTGCCTGCTGGTCGCCCGCGGCGAGCGCCACGGGGGGCTCCGGCAGCACAACAGCGCGGGCGCTCGCGCCGTCCTCGCTGGGTCGCCGGGCGAGCTGCGTGGCGGCGACGAGCGCGCTACCTGCCCGCATCGCTCGATGGGGGCGCGGCGCCGCCGGCCGGCTGCGGCGCGCTGGGCTTCGCGGGATCGGGCTGCGGCGTGCCCCCGGGCGGCGTGAGCTGCTGTGGCAGCTTCACCGAGGAGAGCGCCGCGTCGTTGATCTCGACGGGGAACTTCTTCCGCAGCTCGTCCTCGATGGCGCGCTCCTGCTCCTGCATCTTCTGCTGAAGGAGCGCGACGCGGATCGAGCGTTCGGCCGCCGCGAGCTCGCGCCGGTGCCCGCCCGTGAGCCCGCTCAGGCGGACGATGTAGAACCGGCCGTCGGCCTCGACGAGCTCGTCGCTCACTGCCCCCACGCTGCCGATCCGGAAGACGGCCGCGCGGACCGGCTCCGGGACCTGCGGGTGGGCGCCGCGCGGATCGCCGGGCGGGCTGACGATGCCAAGCTCGCCCGCGAGGTCGAGCGGTGGCGCCGCGCTCTTGTCCTTCGGCGCGGTGAGCGAGTGCTTGAGCACGAGCTCTCCCCATGCGCTGCCGCTCCCGGCCTTCTGCGCCTCCTTGAGGACCTTCTCCCCGAGCGCCTTGTCGCCGACCACGATGGCGGCGGCGCGCCTTCGCTCGGGCTCGCTGAACTTGTCGGCGTTCGCCTCGTAGTACGCGCGCACCTCGGAGGCCGGGATGTCGGCCGGCGCGGGCAGGCCCTTCCGCGCCTGGGCGATCATCGCCTCGCGGAGGATTTGCCGGATCGCGTCCTCGACCGCGGCGTCCTTCTCGAGGCCGCGGCGCCTGGCTTCCAAGGCGAGCAGCTCCGCGTCGATGATCTCGCTGAGCAGCTCGCGGCGTCGCTCCTTCGTCTGGTAGCGGAGCCGATCGAACTGATCCATCCGCTCCAGCGTCCTGCCGAAGTCGCCCAGGGTGATCACCCTGTCGCCGACCTTCGCGAGCACGCGCGTCGACTGCTCCGCGGTGAGCCCGAGGACCGGCTCCCCCGCGTCCGACGGGGACTGGAGAGCGGGCTCATCGCAGCTCACGACGAGCGCGGCGAGCGAGATAGCGAGCAGGGATCGGCGCACCGGAGCTCGGATCATTGCTGGCTCGGGGTCTAGCACGGTTCCTCGTGGCTCGCGGGGGCGCCGGCCGGGTTCACGTCGGCGCGCGCGCTGGCGGGTGCCGCGGCTCGTCGCCCGCGCGGGGGGCCGCGGGGCGCTCGGGCGCGCGCGCTCAGTCGACGATCGTGCCGATCTCCTCGCCCCTGCACACCCGGAGGATGTTGCCGCGGGTCATGAGCTTGAACACCCGGATGGGCATCTTGTTCTCGCGGCAGAGCGTGACCGCCGTCGAGTCCATGACCCCGATCCTGTCCGCGAGGAAGCGGTCGTAGCTCAGGTGCGCGAACATCTGCGCGCCCACGTGGCGCACGGGATCGCGGTCGTAGATGCCCTCGACCTTGGTCGCCTTGAACAGCGCCTGCGCCTGGATCTCCATGGCCCGCAGCGCTGCCGCGGTGTCGGTTGAGAAGAACGGGTTGCCCGTGCCGGCGGCGAAGATGACGATGCTGCCCTTCTCCAGGTGACGCATCGCCCTGCGGCGGATGTACGGCTCGGCGACCTGCCGGATCTCGATCGCCGTCATCACGCGCGTCGGCACGTCCGTCTTCTCGAGCGCGTCCTGCAGGGCGAGCGCGTTGATGACGGTGGCGAGCATGCCCATGTAGTCGCTCTGGGAGCGGTCCATGCCCGCGCTCGCGCCCTTCAGCCCGCGGAAGATGTTGCCGCCGCCCACGACGACCCCGATCTGCACCCCCATCCGCTGGAGCTCGGCGATCTCGCTGGCCACGTGATGGAGCGTCTCGGGGCGTATGCCGAATCCGCCTTCTTCGCCGCAGAGCGCCTCACCGCTCAGCTTGAGCACGATGCGGCGGTATTTCAGCCCGGGGGCCGGGCGAGGGGGAGGGGGAAGGAGGGAATCCTGCTCAGCGGCCACGGTCGCACCTCGTAGTCGGGACCTGCGTCGAGGGCAACGAGCAACGTGCACCATCGATCGGTGACGTGGCAGCGCGCCGCGGGGTGCAGAGCCACCGGGCGGCATGTGCCTTGCGTTTGACGGGGCAGGGCGCTACTCTCGGCCCCCCTATGGCGCGTGTAACTGTGGAAGATTGCCTCGAACGCGAGGAAAACCGTTTCGCCCTCGTCGTGCTTGCGGCCAACCGGACGCGGCAGATCATGAAGGGCTCGGACGCCCTCGTGAAGACGAAGAACAAGCCTGCCGTGACCAGCCTTCGAGAGATCGCGGCGGGCAAGGTGCACTTCCACCGGAGCTCCCACGAGGTCGTGTCCGAGTGGCTCCAGCAGCAGAACGCCAACGGCCAGCAACGCTGACGGCCAGCGCTGATGGCGGCACCGGGCGAGCGTGCATCGGGTGATGCACGCTTCCATCGGGGCCCTGTTCCTCAGCGCGCTCCCGTCGTTGTGCCAGCGCTACGCTTGATCTGTTGCTTCGCATGAAAGCTGCGGCCACGACGCGCACGAGGCGGTCTTCGAGCTCCGGCCAGCGTCGCGATCCGGAGCTCGAGGCGGGGACGTCGGCCCACTACGAGGATCCGGCGTATTACTCGAAGACGTACGCTCGCCGGCAGGATGACGTCCGCTACTACGTCGACCTCGCCGTGGCGTCCGGCGGGCCGGTGCTCGAATACGGCTGCGGTAACGGGCGGATCACGCTGCCTGTCGCGAGGGCGGGGGTCCGGATCACGGGCGTGGATCTGTCGGCGCCGATGCTCGGCGATCTGCGCGCGCAGCTCGGGCGGGAGCCGCGCGGCGTCTCCTCCCGCGTGAGTTTGCGGCGGGGCGACATGCGGGCGTTGCGGTTAGGGCGCCGCTTTCCGCTCGTGCTCTGCCCCTTCAACGCGTTCTTGCATCTGTATACGCGAGCCGACGTGGAGCGTTTCCTTGCGCGAGCGCGCGAACATCTGACGCCGAAGGGCGAGCTCGTCTTCGATGTGTCCATGCCCGAACCGGCCGAGCTCGCGCGCGATCCGGATCGCGCCTATGCCACGCCGCGCTTCCGGTATCCCGCAAAGGACGGTCCAGGCGAGGTCGTCCGGTACACCGAGCGGTTCGACTACGACAAGGTCCGCCAAATCCTGTTCGTTTCGATGGAGTTCACGGCCGTGAACGGCGGCGAGCGATGGATGACGCCGCTCGCCCATCGTCAGTTCTATCCGCAGGAGCTCGAAGCCTTGCTCCACTACAACGGCTTCGAGCTCACGGAACTCCGCAGCGACTTTTCCGCAGCGCCGCCTGACAACCAGACGAGCATGCTGCTCTATCACTGCCGGCCTCGCCGCACCGTTCGAGCCGGCCGCTCCTGAACCTCTGAACCCCGGGAGCGGCCGCGAAGCGTGCGCGTCGCCAGAGGAAGACCCGGGACAGCAGGGCGAAAGCCAGCCCTGCGGTCCCCCCCCCCGCGGCGGCGCCGGGTCGCCCTCGCATCAGCACGCGCCGGACGACTGAACGCGCGCGCGCCTGCCGTACGAGCGCCGTGCGCCGGTCGCCTCAGACGCCGATGTAGAGCCGGTGGGCGAAGTTGCGCTCGAGCTTGGCGCGCAGCACCTTCTCCGCCGCCGTCTCGATGTCGTACTCGACGCGCTTGAACTCGAAGCGCTTCGTGTCGCTGTCGTAGATCGTGTAGCTCGCGCGGTTGTCGTAGTCCCGCGGCTGTCCCACCGACCCGACGCTCACGATGTATTTGCGCCCCTGCTCGAGCTGAAAGTCCACCGCCGGGAGCTCCTCGACGCTGTTCGGCGTGAGCGCGAACACCTTGCAGAGATGCGAATGGCCGATCAGCGTGATGTGACCGAGCTCGTTCCACATCGGTAGGCACTCGCGCGCCTGCTCAGGGGCGAAGATGTACTCGAACTCCTCGAGCCGGACGGGCGAGCCGTGGCAGAGGTCGACGTTGATGTCCGTCAACTTCTCCTGATACGTCAGGCTCCGGAGCCAGGCTGCGTTCTCGGAGGAGAGCATCGCAGCGTGCGTGTCGAGCGCCTGCCGGGCAGCCTCGTAATAGTACGAGTAGTCCATCCGACCTGCGACGGCCGCATCGTGGTTGCCCAGGATCGTCTTCTTGGCCACCTTCCGGACGAGGTCGGCACACTCGTTCGGCGAGCCGCCGTAGCCGACCGTATCCCCGAGGCAGTAATAGACGTCGATGCGTTCGTGGCGATAGGACTCGAGCACAGCGCTGAGCGCCTCGTAGTTGGCGTGCGTATCGCTGAAAATCCCGAGTCTCATTTCGGCGCGAGGGCGGAGCTTAGCACGAAGGCCTCGACTTCCGTTAGGAATTCAAACCCGAATCCACGGTCGGACTGGTCGGGCGGGGGTTGAGGGGTGCCGGCTTCTCGGAGCAGCTCCGGCGCCCCATGCTTCCGCTGCGCCCGGAACCTCCTGGAGGAGGTTGGAGGGCCGGCCGCGTTCCATCCCGAAGATCCCGAAACTTCCGAAACCGCCCGGACTGCTGCGACCACCGAGCCTGCGGAGGCGCTCCCAGCACGACCACGTTGACTAGCGGCCACC
>JAICEP010000546.1 GCA_025924095.1 Sorangium sp. | reverse complement strand
TGGCGGCGAAGGAGGCCGCGGCGGTGAAGGAGCTGGCGGCGAAGGAGGCCGCGGCGGCGAAGGAGGCTGCGGCGAAGGAGGCCGCGGCGGCGAAGGAGGCTGCGGCGAAGGAGGCCGCGGCGGTGAAGGAGGCTGCGGCGAAGGAGGCCGCGGCGGCGAAGGAGCTGGCGGCGAAGGAGGCCGCGGCGGCGAAGGAGGCCGCGGCGAAGGAGGCCGCGGCGAAGGCAGGGGTCAACCCCGCCACGCTGCCCAAGGGGCAGGGCGTGCTCAAGGTGGGGTTCCCCGAGCCGGGGAGCGTCTACGTGACGGGCAAGTTCGCGGGGGAGGTCAACGTGCCGCTGACGGTGCGCTGCGGCCGCTTCTTCGTGCGCGTCGGCCGCCCCGGGAAGACGAAGTTCCCCGAGTGGGCCAGCGCAGGTGTGACGGCGCAGGTGCCCTGCCAGGGGGCCACGACCATCGATATCAAGCCAACCGCCCCACCGAAGGCGCGAAAGAAGCGGTAGCTCGGTGCCGGGGAGCGGTGCTCGGACGAGGAGGGACTGAGCCGCCAAGGGTGAGCGGGCCGCCCTGACGACGGGTCATCGCCCGAGCTGGTCGAGCCTGTCCTCCGCCGCTTCGAGGCGATCCGCGCCATCGGCCGCCTTCTGCTGCGCCTCCGCGGCCCTCCGCTCCGCTTCGTCAAAGCGCTTCTTCGCGGCCCGGGCGGTCTCCTCGGCCTTCTCTGCGGCGCGGCTCATCCTGGCGGCCTCCTTCGTCAGGCGATCCGCCTCCCTGGCAGCCCGCGCTGCGTCGCGGCTCGCCTGATCCCGCTCCCTCTCCGCCGCCGCGAGCTGCGCCTTCTGCTGGCGCTGCTCCGCCGCGAGCCGCTCTTTTCGCTCACGCCGCTCGGCGGCGAGCGTCGCCTTGCGCTCGCGCTCCTCGGCCGCGCGCTGCTCCTCGCGCCCGCGCCCGCGCTCCTCCCCCGCTCTCTTCTGCCGCTTCGGCGGCGGCTTGTCCTCGCGCTCCCCGCGTCGCGCCGGCGTCTCTGCTTTCGGCCTCTTGCGCCCGCGGTCCGCCTCGGCCTCGGCGGGCCTCCCGGACGGCCGCCCTCGCAGCAGCCCGAGCAACTCGGAGAGATCCCCCGGCTCGATCTCGCCCGACAGCCGCCCCCGCGCGAGCAGTTCCAGATCCGATGGGCTCGCGGTGGGGGTCGCCAGCAGCGAGTCCCGGAGGCGATCCATTGGATTGCCCTTCTCCCGATAGCCCCCCTCCGCAAAGAGCGCCGGCGCCGCGCGCAGGAGCTCGTTCACGATCGCGCGGTGCTTCTGGCCCGCGTCCCTCAGCCCCTGCGCGCCGCCCGGCGCGAGCGCCCCCCGCTGGGCCTCGCGCAGCCGCTCGCCCGCGTCGAGCAGGCCCTCCACGCGCTGCGGATAGCGGCGCGCGAGCTGGTTCAAGGCCCAGGCCGCCGCCGTCGGTCGCCGCAGCGCCTTCACGCGATCGGACGCGCCCTTGTCCCCGGCTTGCCGCAGGCGCTTCGCGAGCTCGTCCCGGGCGCGCGTGAAGTCGCCGATCGGCTTCTTGTACAGGTCGTCGACCCCCTCCTCGGTGTCGATGACGCCGCCGGGAGGAGGTGCACCGCCGCGCGTTCCCTTGGTTCGAGAGGCCATTCCCGCGCAAGCTCAGCCGAGCTCCCGCGAGCTTACTCCGCCCGCCTCGGGCACCACAAGCGAGGCCTGCCCCCTCCGGCGGCCCCTTGAGCTCGGGGGGATCGACCCGCCGCCAGGCCACCTGTCCCGGGGCGCGAGCGATTGCCATCCTCACCGGGGCGTCGCGCTCAGGCGGCCTCGGCCAGCGTCGACGGCACCTCCGGGAGCTCCCAGCCGCGCGTCCGGATCTCCTCGTTGATCCAGCGGATATGGCGCCGCTCGTCCTGCCAGTTCGCCTCCACCATCCGCCGGACCTCGTCCGGCAGATCGCTCATGAGCGCGGAGGCATAGGCGTCGTTCGTGAGCTCCTCGTTGGCGCGCATGGCGACGAGCGCTGTCCGCTCCTCGCGCGCCGACAGCTCGGTATAGCGGCGAATGCACTGGCCACGATCGTCGGGCTCGTCGGTCGGCGCGGCGCCGAGCTCGTCCAGGAGCTCGCGCTCGTGCCGCTCGTGATCTGCCCGGAACCCTTCGAGCTGCTTCTTGATCTCCGGCGTCTTGCACACGTCGATCGCCAGGCGGTACGCCTCGGCGGCCGCCCTGTCGAGCAGGATCAACCCCATGATCTGCTCCAGCCCTGATGGATCGCCGAGCTCGCCGCCTCCCGAGGAGCGTGGCTTCTTCGCGGAGCCTGCCGCCGCCTCGGCCGCTTCTCCGGCGGCGGCGGCCTCCGCCGAGGGCTCGGCCGCGCCGCCCAGCGAGCTGCCGCGCTGGAGCTTGCCGAGCAGCGCGCCGTCGATGCCCGGCACGTGGTGCAGGTCCTGCCAGCTCCGGAAGGGACCGCGCTCGGTCCGGTGCTCGATGAGGAGTCGAGCCCGCTCGCCGTCGATGCCCTCGATCGTCGTGAGCTCTTCTTCCGTTGCCGTGTTCAGGTCGATGCGCGGTGCGCGCGATACCTTGGTCATGGTCGAGCCTCCCCGGGCTGTTTGTAGGGCCGACGGAAGCCAGCCGAAAGCTGGCGTGACCGCCAATCCAGCGCTGCGCTCGAGCGAGCGTCGCGCGTCACCGGCGGGGCGAGGCGGAGTCTTGATAGGTGCTGCGTGATGTTGCCGGTGCGAGTGGACATTCTGACCAGCATCGATGGCGTGAGCTTCGATGATGCTTGGCTGGCACGGGTCCCGTCACGTTACGACGATCAACCCATTCGGGTGATCTCCCGCGAGCATCTCATCACGAACAAGCTGGCGTCGGGTCGATTGCACCTCGCCGATGTCGAATGGCTCGGCGGCCCTGTGCCGGAAGAGTTGAAAAAATCGCAGGGGCCGAGCCGCTCGGTCCCCGAGCCGCGCCTGCGCCGACCGCGCCCCCTCCCGGTCGCCGGCCGCCCAGATCGCCTCGGCGTGGACCCCCCGCACCAGCGCCTCTCCCTCTTCCAGTTGTCCGATCTCGCTCAGGATTTCCGCCGCCCGGCGCGCTTCCTCGAGCGCCTCACCGCGCCTCCCGGCCGCGAGCAGGACGTCGGCGAGCGTCGCGAGCGCGTACGGCCGGCGCCCGGCCGGCAGCGACGCCGCGAGCGCTCGCCCGTGAGCGCGCAGGTCAGTGCGCGGCGGTGCGCTCGTGCCGCCGCGCGACGGCCGCGATGGCGACGGCGATCAGCGCGGCGAGCAGGAACCCCCCGCCGAAGGCGAGGCCGATGACCCAGGGCTGGATCGCCCTCCCCAGGCCGTCCGCGAACCCCGTGGCGGCGGCGCGGCTCGCGCGCTCGATCGCGGCGCTCGAGCAGCCCGGGTCGCCGGCGGGGCAGCCCGCGAGCTGCTCCACGAGCTGCGCCGTCCCCTCGCGCGCCACCGCCCTCGCCGCCGCGCCCGAGCCCTGCTCGACGAGGGTGACGAGCGCCCGATCGTGCTGGAGAGCGCCCAGGACCACGGCGCTGCTCACCGCCTCGCTCGTCTGCGCGATCACTGGCTCCAGGCTCTCCGCCTGCCGCCCGATCTCCGCCGCGCCCGCCCGGACCGCGTCGTGGACGATGGCCCCCACGAGCGGCCGCTCGCGTTCCCGCGCGCCCTCGGCCGTCCCCTCGCCCGATCCACCGGCGGGCGCGGCCCGGTCCTGCGCGCTGCGGTCGAGCGCCTCGAGCGTGCCGCGGGTCGCCTGCTTCGCGGCCTCACGGACGCACCCCGGGGCGAGCAGGAGGGAGGCGATCAGCGCCGCCGCGGCCGCTCGGCCGGAGCGCGCCGCCTCGCCCGTGCGCGGCGCCGCGGGCGCATCCGGTCCGGGAGAGAGCGAACATTGCACAGCCGCGGTGGCCTTCATCAACCGTGCCCGCCCGTGCCCGCCGCGCGCCCGCGCGAGCTCGGTCAGCAGCGCGTCGGCGCTTCGCCACAGCGCGCTCGCCTGATGTGGCGGCCGGCGCCTTTGCTCTATGCTGCGGCGCCATGCTCGACACGCGGGAGCTGCCCTTCCTCCGCGCCCTCGCGGCCCGGTATCCGACGACCGAGGCCGCGCTCTCCGAGATCGGCCACCTGCGGGCGATCCTGTCGCTTCCGAAGGGGACGGTGCACGTGGTCAGCGACGTCCACGGCGAGCACAGGAAGCTCAAGCACATCATCAACAACGCCTCGGGGAGCCTGCGGCCGCTGGTCGAGCGGGTCTTCGGCGACCGGCTCACGGCGGGCGAGAAGCGCGCGCTGCTCTCGGTCATCTACTATCCTCGCGAGAGCTACGCGCGGGTCGCGGCCGGCGGCGAGGCGGAGCGGCGGGCCTTCCTGCTCTGGACGCTCGCGCGCGAGGTCGAGGTCATCCGCGAGCTGTCGCTGCGCTACACGCTTCGCCAGGTGGAGCAAGCGTTCCCGGACGACATGCGCGGCCTGCTCCGCGAGCTCGTCTCGGCGCGCGCCACCCTCGGCGAGGGCGGCTACCTCGACGCGCTCATCGACCCGTTCGTGCAGCATTGCCGCGAGATCGAGATCCTGCGCGCCACGGCGCGCGTCATCCGGAATCTGACGGTCTTCGAGCTCGTCGTGGCGGGCGATCTCGGCGATCGCGGTCCCCGGCTGGACAAGGTGATCGAGTACCTGATGCGCCAGCCGCGCGCGCGGGTCGCGTGGGGCAACCACGACGTGAGCTGGATGGGCGCCAGCCTCGGCCACGAGGCGCTCATCGCCACCGTGGTCCGCCTCTCGCTCCGGTACGGGCGCCTCGCGCAGCTCGAAGAGGGCTTCGGCATCCCGGTCGCCCCGATCGACCGGCTCGCGCGCACCGTCTATGCCGACGACCCGGCGGAGCGCTTCGCGGTGCGGGGCGAGGGGCTGCGCGACGCGCTCCTCATGGCGCGGATGCAGAAGGCGATGGCGGTCGTGCAGTTCAAGCTGGAGGGCCAGCTCTGCCGGCGGCGCCCGGAGCTTGCCCTCGATCACCGGTGCTTGCTTCACCGCATCGACCCGCGCGCGGGCACGGTGGCGATCGACGGCGAGGTGTACCCGCTCCTCGACGCGCGCTTCCCGACCATCGATTTCGCCGATCCGTACGCGCTCACGCCGGAGGAGGCGTCGTGCGTCGCGCTGCTCAAGGAGTCCTTCGTGAAGAGCCCTGTCCTGTCGCGCCGTATGCGCTGGATGGTGCAGCAGGGGACGACGTGGCTCCGGCGCGATCAGGCGCTCATCTTTCACGGCTGTGTTCCGGTGGACGGCGAGGGCGCGTTCCTCCCGTTCGTGGTCGACGGCGAGCCTCGCCGCGGCAGGGCGCTGTTCGACGCGCTGGAGCGCGTGGTGCGCCGGGCTTTCCGATCGGGCGCGCAGGAGGACGTCGACCTGCTCTGGTATCTCTGGACCGGCCCGCTCTCGCCCATGTTCGGCAAGGACCGGATGACGACGTTCGAGTCTTATTTCGTGGCCGACGCGAGGACGCACAGGGAGACGAAGAACCCGTATTTCCGCCTGATCCACGACGCTGGCTTCTGCAGCCGGGTGTGCCGCGAGTTCGGCCTGGACGAGGAGCGCGGGCTCATCGTGAACGGGCACGTGCCGGTGCGGGTCGAGCAGGGGGAGTCGCCGATCAAGGCGTCGCACCGCGCGGTGACG
>JAICEP010000545.1 GCA_025924095.1 Sorangium sp. | reverse complement strand
GCGGGCCACGCGCGGCCCATCAGCAGGTTGAACGCGAGCGTCCCGGAGAGCACGTGGTTGTCGTGGAACTGCGGCGCGCTCGCGACGCGGCTGCGCCACGCGGCGCCGCCCAGCGTCCGCCGATCGAGGCCGCGAAGGAGCACGAGCCCCGACGACGGGGCGTGAAGGCCGCTGAGCACGGCCGCGAGCGTCGACTTGCCGCCGCCGGAGCGCCCCTCGAGCAACAGCCGATCGCCCTTCGAGAGGACCAGGCCGCAGTCGCGCAGGACGGGCTCGCCGCGCTCCCCGCCATAGCGGAACGAGACGCCCCGCGCCTCGAGGACGACGTCCGACATCGCCGGGCGCCCCAGCACGGCCTGCGGGATCCCGGGCGGCTCGCGGCCCTCGGCCGCCGAGAAGAGCCGCGCGATCGAGCGCCACGAGACGGCGGCGGAGAGCAGCGCGCCGAGGCTCGTCGCCAGCGTCGCGAACGCCGCCTGCGCCTGCAGGATGCCGCCCGTCGCGACGACGAGCGGTCCGACGCTCACCCCGCCGAGGACCGCAGGGAAGAGGCCGAGCAGCCCGAGCGCGAGCCACCCGCGCGCCGGGAGCGACGCAAGGAGATCGCCCACGCTGTCCATCGCGCGCGAGGCGCCGTGGTAGCGCTCTAGCACCGCGTCCTCTTCCACGTGATGGAGGTGAGGGGCCTGCTGGGCGACGCGCGTCCGGTGCCCGACGACGTTCTCGACGAAGCCGCTCGTGATCGCGAACCGCTCGCCCGTCCACGCCGCCCGCCTTCGGGCGAACCGGCGGGCGAGCAGCGCCACGGCGATCGTCCACCCGACGAGCAGCGCGACATGGAGGCCGCCGCCGGCCCCGGCGGCGAGGACCACCGCGGCGCTCGCGAGCTGCACGAGCGCGACGACCGCCCCGAGGGCGCCGCCGAGCCCCGCCGTCTCGACGGCCTCGGACTCCGACACCATGGCGAGGAGCTCGCCCGAGCCGCGCGTCCGGATGGCGGCGGGATCGAGGCGGAGCGCGCCGCAGAGCAGGCGCTGCTTGAGGAGCGCGGCGACGTCGATCGTGAGCAGCCCCCCCGTCCAGGAGGCGAACAGCTGCACGAGGATGGCCGAGAGCGACAGGAGCACCCACGCGAACAGCCACCCCGGCTGCACGGCGCCGTCGAGCGCGCCCGCGCCGATGAGCCACCAGGCGAGCACCCCGAGGGCGATCTGCGCGGTGGCCGCGGCGAGGAAGATCGCGCCCCGGCGGAGCACGCCGCGCATCGAGAGGAGGCGCCGGAAGCTCGACCCGGGATCGGGGCGGAGCAGCCACATGCCGCCGATCGGGCGGTCCGCGACGAGCTGGCCGAGGAGCTCGGCGCGCGCCCGCGCGGCGCGCCGCGGCGGGATGCGCGCGGCGGCGAGCCATTTGTCGACGTGCGACGCGGGGCGGTCCTCGAGGTGGGCGGAGAGCGCCCGGCGCACGGTCTCCAGCGGGATCCGCGCCGGCGTGAGCGCCGGCGTCAGCACCGAGAGGCCCCGATGGCTCGCGGCCATCACCGCGAGGTAGCCCTGCTCGAAGCGGATGAGGGAGGGACCGAGCGACGCGATGCTGCGCGGGAGATCGGCGAAGCTGCACTGGACCGCCTCCGCCTCGATGCCCATGCAGCCCGCGTACGCCTCGATCCACGCGGTGGGATCGCCGTCCGCCGGCGCGCCGGGCGACGGCGCCGCGCCGCTCGCGAGCCCGCACGCGGCCGTGAGGGCGCTCATCGCGTGGCCGAGCGCGGAGGGCTGCCACGCGAGCTCGGCCAGCGCCGCCGCCCGCTCGGTCTCGTTCGCCTTTGTGTCGCTCGCCTTCATGCAGCCCCCTCGATGAGCCGGCCGCTCTCCATCGTCGCGCTCCGGAAGCGCCCCTTCGACCAGACCTCGTCGCGCGCCCGCGCGTCCGCCTCGGCGAGCGCGCGGTAGCGGCTCCGCGGGTCCTCCATGAGCGCGCGCGGCGCGCCGTCCTCGACCACCCTGCCCCCCTCGATCACGAGCACGCGATCGAAGCCGAGCGTGTCCATCACGTCGTGGCTGACGAAGACAAGCGTCGCGCGCGCCCAGTGCTCGCGCGCGCGGGCGAGGAGCGCCCGGCGCCGCTCGCGCTCGAGGCCACGGAACGGCTCGTCGAGGAGCACGAGGCGCGCGTCGCCCTTCATCAGCGCCCGCGCGAGGCGGACGCGCTGCCCCTGCCCCCCCGACAGGCGCGCGCCGCCCTCGCCGATCGCCGCCTGCAGCCCGTCGGGCAGGCTCTCGAGCACGCCGGTGAGATCGGCCTGCCCCATCGCGAGGGGCACGCGCGCGAGGGCGTCGCCGGCGTGGCCGAAGGTGATGTTCTCGAGGAGCGTGCGGTTCCAGAGCTGGATGGCCGGGTCGACCCACGCCGTCGCGCAGCGCAGGCGCCCGACCGCCGCGTCGTCGAACGGCCGCCCGTCGACGAGCACCTCCCCCCGGGACGCCCTCAGCCACCCGAGCAGCAGCGAGAGCAGCGACGACTTCCCGGCGCCGGACGTGCCCACGATCGCGACGTGCGACCCCGCCTCGAGGCGCAGCGAGACCTCGGACAGGAGCGTGTGCCCGCCGGCCTGGACGCTGACGCCCCGGAGGTCGATCGACGTGGCGCACGCAGCGCCCGGCGCGCCGTCCTCGCACGTCGACGGGGCGCGGGGGAGGTCCATCTCCGGCGCCGCGAGCGGCGCGAAGAGGCGCACGGAGGCGTTGCGCACGTTCCTCCAGCCGAGGAGCGCGGCGACGAGCTCCTGCGCCGCAACGGGGAGGCGCAGCGACCAGAACACGAGCAGGAGCAGCGCCGCGGCCGGGCCGCCGGAGGCGACGTAGCCGCCGACGATCGAGACCGCCACGGCCGTGCTCGCGAGCCCCTGGACGGCCTGCATGGCGGTGGACTGCGCGTGCACGAGCCGGCCGGTCCGCGCCCACTCGACGAGCAGCGCCTCGTGCTCGCGCCGCACCGCGCGCTCCGCGCCGTGGACGCGGATCGGCACCACGCCGAGCAGCGCGTCGAGGTAGAACCGCTCGAGCGACGCCGCGTGCGTGCGCAGGCGCATGAGGCTCTCGACGAGCGGCCTCCGCGCGACGTACGGGGCGACGAGCGCGACGGCCGCCGCGACGAGCGAGAGCCACGCCCCGCCCGGGTACAGCCAGAGCACGCCGAGCAGCGTCGCGGCGAACGACAGCGCCGCGCGCGCGATGCGAGAGAAGAGCGCCGGCGCCTCGCGCATCAGGTGCATCGCGTGGCCCCGCGCGGTCATGTCCGAGGTGGGCCGGCTGCGCAGGTAGCGATCCTCGAGCCGCGGCAGCTTCTCCAGGAAGGCGGCGCGGAAGCGCACCTCGAGGGCGCGGCCGAGGCGCGAGACGGCGTGGGCCACGAACAGCTCGAGCAGGAGGCCCCCGGCGGCGAAGGCGACGAGGGCGAGGAGCCCGAGCGCGCGCTGGTACTCGACCGTGATGCTCTTCACGGCGTCGAACAGCCCGCGCAGGACGACCACGTCGATCACCGCGATGGCCGCGCTCGCCGCGAGCGCCACCCCGACGAGGGCGAGGGCCCGGCCCGCGTCGGCGCGGAGCATCCAGAAGAAGAGGCGCAACGCGGACGGGGTCGGCAGCTCGAGCTCACGACGGACGGACGCCGGGAGCACCGCGGTCGCGACCGCGCGCGGCGCCTGGTCGACCGGCGCGGCCGCCGGCGTCGCGCTGTCGCGGTAGCTCGGCGGAGGCGGCGGCGCGGCCGGACGCGCGGCCGCAGCGGGGGCGCTTGCGCCGGCCGCGCGGGCGGCGAAGTGGACGATGACGGCGCCGTGCACGAGGAGCTTCCCCGGCGCCCTGCCCTCCGCGGCCCAGAAGAACCCCTTCGGGATGGCGCCCGCCTCCCCGGCCAGCGCGCGGTCGAAGACGCCCTCGAGCACGCGCTGCGCCTCGCCCCCGCGCGAGATCGCGCCGCCCCGGACGAGGCGCGCGACCATCCGCACGGCGGCGTCGAGCGCCGCGAACGGCCGCCACCCCGGGTCGGCGTCGGCCCGGGCGATGAGCGCCTCCCCCTGCGCGCCGAGCGCGCGCAGCTTCGCGCGGAGCGGCCCGAGCGAGTCCTCGGACGACACCCACCGCCGCCACCTCTCGATCGAGATCGGGATCGGGAAGTGCGGCATGTCCTCCATGAAGCGCGCTGAGCGCACCCAGCGGCGCCCGCTGCCGGGGTCGAGGATCTGCACGAACGGCCCGAGCCGGCGCCAGACGACGAGGAAGTGGAGCGCGTCGCCCGCGCCGCGCTTGACCACGATCGCGGGCAGGCAGTCGGCCTCGGGCAAGAGGAAGCTGTCGTGCGGGACCACCACCTCGGCGGTCGCGAGCCCGAGCTCCTGCCCGAGCGCGGCGAGCGCGTCGAGCGAGGTCCCGTCGACGTCCGTCTGGCATCGGTCGCGGAGCCACTCGTAGTGCACCTCCACGCCGAACCCCTGGAGCACCGCCTTGAGCGCGGCGGGCCCGCAGTCCATGAGCGACGCCTGCAGCACCTCGGGGACGAGGAACGCGCGCTTCATCGCGGGCCTCCCGGCGCCACGGCGCGCAAGAGGAGCGTCCAGGGAGAGACGCGCTCCACCTCGACCTCGGTGGTCCCCGGCATCCCGTGCTGCACCGGGATCGACGCCGCGCTGCCCGGCCGCACGAGGAGCTCGACGCGGATCGCGCCGTCGTACGGCTCGCTCGCGACGTGGGAGACCTCCCCCTCGAGCATACCGAACTGCGTCCACGCGAACCCGTCGAGGCGCATCCGCGCCTTCTGCCCGGGGACGACGCGCCCGACCGCGTCGGAGGGCGCGAAGAGCGCGACCGCGTGCACGTCCTCGCCCGGGACCACCGTCGCCACGAGGTCGCCGGGCTTGAGCACGTCCCCCACCTGGAGCGCGGCGATATTCCCGAGCTTTCCGGCGATGGGCGCGCGGAGCTTGCGCCGCTCGATCTGCGCGAGCGCCGTGTCCACCGCGGCCTCGGCCGCCCGCTGCTCGGCCGCGAGGTCGCCGAGCGCGCGCTCGAGCTCCGCGAGGTGGGCTGCGGCCTGCCGCTCGTCGTGGCGCCGCGCGACCGACAGCCGGTGGAGATCGGCGCGCGCCCCCTCCGCCTCGAGGACCTCGTCGGCGGCGCGGGTCTTCGCCTGGAGGTGCTCGGCCGTCGACGCGAGCTGCTCGTGATGCAGCCGCTCGGAGATGGCGCGGAGCTCCTCGCCGTGCGCGGCGGAGAGGTCGCGCTGGCGCAGGTCGATCCTGGCGCGCGCGATCGAGGCGTCGGAGAGCTTCCCTTGCCACGCGCGCACCTCCTCCTCGACGGCGATCTGGCGCCGCATCGCCTCGAGCTTCGGCGCGAGCACGGCCACCTTCGTGCGCTCCTCTCCCGGGCGCTTCTCCTCGACGGCCGCGTCCAGCTCCACGAGCACCTCGCCTTGCTCCACGTGGCGCCCGAGCTCCACGCGGACGACCGCCACGCGCCCGGCCTCGGCGGCGGCCACGCGGTGGGCCATCCGGCTGACCTCCAGGCGCGCCTTCGCGGTCGTGGCGTAGACCGAGACGCGCGCCGCGTGCATCCAGGCCGCCCAGGCGCCGAGCACGGCGAGGATCACGGCGAGGCGGATCCAGGTCCTCGCGTCGCGCTCGAGCTCGAGCGACCGCATCG
>JAICEP010000544.1 GCA_025924095.1 Sorangium sp. | reverse complement strand
GGACAGCAGGGCGCGGCAGGCGGACGTCGCGGGCGCGCTCGCGGGTCAGGTCTTCGACGCGCTCGGCGCCCTGCTCCGCGGCTTCGAGGACGCAGCCCGGCGCGACGGGGCGGACGCGCTCGAGGAAGCCTTCGCGCGCGGCCCGGAGCACCTCCACGGCGGGCTCCTCACCGCGCTCCTCCGGCTCGTGTTCCTGCTCCACGCGGAGGCCCGGGGGCTCCTGCCGGTCGAGCACCCGCACTACGCAGCGCACCTCGGCGTGCTCCCGCTGTTCCGGGAGCTCGCGGCGGAGCATGGCGCGCGCCCGGCCGCGATGCGGCGGCGCTTCGGGGCGTGGGCGCGGCTCGTCGCGCTGTTCCGCGCCGTATTTCACGGGATCTCCCGCCCCGAGCTGACCCTGCCGGCGCGGCGAGGGCAGCTCTTCGACCCCGAGCGCTACCCGTTCCTGGAGCGCGCGGGGGGCGGTGGTCCCTGGCAAGCGCCGTCGGTGGACGACGCCACGGTGTGCGCGGTGCTCGAGCGGCTCCTCGTGCTCGACGGGCGGCCGCTGTCGTACCGGGCGCTCGACGTCGAGCAGCTCGGCGGCCTCTACGAGGCGCTCATGGGCTACCGGGTCGAGCGCGCCGCCGGTCCGACGGTGTGCCTCCGGCCCGAGCGGGTCTGGGTGAGCGCGGCCGAGGCGCTCGCGCAGCCGGCGGCGCGGCGGGCGGCGTGGCTCGCCGAGCGGGTGGGGCTCTCGCGGCGCGAGGCGAAGAAGCTCGGCGAGGCGCTCCCCGGCGCGAGGACCGAGGCCGAGCTCCTCGAGGCGCTCGGCCCGCTGCGCGCGAGAGACACCGAGGTGCTCGGAGTGGGGCGGCTCTTCCTGCAGCCGGGCGCCGAGCGGCGGCGGACGAGCTCTCATTATACCCCGCGCAGCCTGTCCGCGCCCATCGTCGCGCGGACGCTCGATCCGCTACTTCCCCTGCTCCGGCAGATGGGCGAGGAGCCGCCGTCGGCGCGGCTCCTCGGGCTCGCGATCTGTGATCCGGCGATGGGGTCCGGCGCGTTCCTCATGGAGGCGTGCCGGTACCTCGCCGACCTGGTGGTGGCCGCCTGGACCCGCGAGGCGGCGCGCGGCGACGCGGCCGCGGCGGAGCGGCTCGCCCGGTCGGGCGAGGACGTCGTGGGCGAGGCGCGGCGGCTCGTGGCGCGGCGCTGCCTGTACGGCGCCGACAAGAACCCCTTCGCCGTGAGCCTGGCGAGGCTGTCGCTCTGGCTCGTGACGCGCGCGCGGGACGAGCCGTTCACCTTCGTCGATCACGCCCTCCGGCACGGCGACTCGCTTGTGGGGCTCGACCTCGCCCAGCTGCGCGGCTTCCACTGGAAGCCCGCCGCGCCGCTGCCGGCGTGCTGCGAGGCGATCGACAGCGCCATCGAGCGGGCGCTCGCGCTGCGGCAGCAGCTCGCCGGGCTCGGGGACGGCGGCGCGGCGCGCGAGCGGGAGCGGCTCGCGCGCGCGGCGGAGGAGGCGATCGGCCGGGCGCGGCTCCTCGGCGACCTCGTGGTGGGGGCGTTCTTCGCGTACGCGAAGGACAGGGACCGGCTGAAGGAGCGCGACCGGCGGGCGCAGCTCGCGATCGCGTGGCTCCGCGGTGGGGGGCCGCCTCCGGAAGAGCTCCTGGCCATGCAGCGGGCGCTCCGGGAGGGCGCGCCGGGGGAGGGCACGCCGAGCGGAGCGCCGCCGCTGCCGCCGCTCCACTGGGCGCTGGAGTTCCCGGAGGTGTTCCAGGAGCCGCGCCCGGACCGTCCGGACGGCGATCGCGCCCCGGGGCCGGCGCGGCTCGACGCGTTCGTGGGGAACCCGCCCTTCCTCGGGGGAAAGCGGATCTCGACGGATCACGGGGACACCTACGCCGCGTGGCTCGAGCAGCTGCACGGCGCCACGAAGAACACCGATCTCGCCGCCCACTTCTTCCGCCGCGCGGCCGCGCTGCTCGGGGGTCGCGGCACGGTGGGGCTCATCGCCACGAACACGATAGCTCAGGGCGACACCCGGCGATCGGGCCTGAAGCCGCTCGTCGAGGCGGGGCAGGCGGTCATCTACCACGCGGTGCGGAGCGTCCCGTGGCCCGGGGATGCCGCCGTCCACGTCGCCGTCGTCCACCTCGCCGTGGGCATGTCGCCGGCCGACGGCGTCCCGGCGCCCCGGCTCGACGGGCTCCCTGTCCGCCACATCAACTCCCACCTGCGCGCGATGCCGGAGCGGCCCGACCCGAGGCCGCTGGAGTCCAGCCGGGATCTCTGCTTCATCGGCTGCTTCCTCCGCGGCGACGGCTTCGTCCTCACCGACGGCGAGGCGCGGGCGCTCTGCGCGGGCGATCCGGCGGCCGGCGAGGTGCTCCGCCCGTTCCTGGGCGGCGAGGAGGTCAACTCGTCGCCTTCGCACAGCCCGCACCGCCACGTCATCGATTTCGGCGAGCGCGGGCTGGAGGACGCGGGGCGCTGGCCCGCGCTCCTGTCGATCGTGCGGAGTCGGGTCAAGCCGGCGCGGGATCGCCTGAGGCTCACCGGGGTCGACGCGGGCCACCGGGCGCGATGGTGGCAGTTCGCCAACCCGCGTCCGGAGCTCCGGCGCACGATCGCGCCGCTCGGGCGTTGCCTCGTCGCGGCGCGGGTGACGAAGCACCTGTGCTTCGCCTTCCAGCCGGCGGGGCGGACGTTCTCGGACCAGCTGTGCGTGTTCGCCATCGACGACTACGCGCGCTTCGCGGTCCTCCAGTCGCGAGCGCACGAGTCGTGGGCGCGCCTGCTCTCCTCGACGATGGGAGAGGGCCTCCGGTATGCGCCGTCGGACTGCGTGGAGACGTTCCCCTTCCCTCCCCCGGAGCACCTCGCCGCGGGCGGGCGCGTCGAGGCCGCCGGCGAGCGCCTCTACACGGCGCGCGCCCGGCTGATGGTCGAGCTGGGTGAGGGCCTGACCGCGATGTACAACCTCCTCAAGGCCCCTGCCTGCGCTCGCCCGGGCGTCGTCGAGCTCCGCCGGCTCCACGAGGAGATGGACCGCGCCGTCCTCGCCGCGTACGGGTTCGGCGACATCGAGGTTCCGCCGTACACCACGCCGGTCACGCCCGGCGAGCGGAGCGCGGCGAGCGCCTTCGAGGAGGAGGTGATCGACCGGCTCTTCGCGCTGAACGAAGCGCGGGCCGCCGAGGAGGAGCGGCGGCGCGGGGAGGCCGAGCAGCGCGGCCCGCGGCCCGGCGAGCCGGCGCGCGCGCCGGGGCCGGGGCGCCGGGGCCGGTCCGGCGGCTAGCACCGACCGCCCCGATCACGCGCACATCACCTGTTGCGCATATTGCGCAGGGCTCGCGAACCCGGTCGCGGTGAAGATCTCGCCGACCAGTGAACGTGCCGATGATGGGGTCGGCGTACGGTGCGCGCGCCGTGAGCGATTGCGAGCAGGTCCTCGGCCTTGCGTGGCCCGCCGGATTGAGATCGTCGACCGTCAGTCGTGGAAGGTCGCCACGAGCGCCCCGTTGATCATCAGATCCACCCGGCGGTCTTCGCGGTTCTTGACCTGATCCGGCCGCAGCTTGGCGATCGCCATCCATTCGCCGAAGCCCACCGCGCTGATGCGGCCAGGCGGTACCCGCAGGGTGGTGCCGAGGATGTCCTCGAGCGCGGTCTTCACGTTCTTCGCGCGCAGCTCGGACAGGGTCCGATTGCGCTCGATCGTGTCGCGCCGATCGGTGTGGCCGAGGATGAAGATCTGACTCTCCGGGTTCGCCAAGGCCGCGAGCTGATCCGCGCACGTGACCCGCAAGAGCTGGCGCGCGGCCGGCGTCAACAGTGAGCTGCCGAAGCAGAAGTGCGGCGCGGCTGTCAGATGCCCGGTGACGTTCTTGCTGGCGGCGAAGTAGGTCGCCAGGTCGATCAGCTTGTTCTTCTTGTGGCGCACGCTCCCCACCAAGAGCTCGGCGCCGAACTTGACCTTGGGCTTCTTCGACTTGCCGCGCCCCGGCCCGACCGACACGTCGAGGTCCTCGTCGATCGCGAGCGTGAGGCCGTTCCTGCTGCGCAGGTAGCCGCCCGAGCCGGTCGCGCCGCCCTTGACCCACTTGTTGCCCGCCGACACACCCACTTCACCGAGCCACAAGGTGCCCTCGAAGTCGTCGGGCATCCATTCCTGGTCGGTCGCCAGGACCAGCTCGAACAGCACGTCGCGATCGGGGAGCTTGGGCTTGAGCGTGCCGCCGACAAAGGTGACGTCATAGGCGCGCGGGCCCGGCCACTTCGGCGCGCTCAGCTTCTCGACCACCAGCGTGCCCTCCGCATACTGCAGCACCACGCCAAAGCTCGCGACCTCCAGCTTGAGCCGATACTGATGCTTGCCGGCCGAGCGCGAGAGGGTGAGCGGCACGTCGAGCAGCTTGGCCAGCCGGGTCTCCTGCCGCTCCTGCGCCAGCTTCGTCAGCCAGTCGAGGAAGCTGCGCTTCTCGCCCGCATGGTTCAGCTTCTCGTGCGCGAGCCACATCTTGGCCACGTGCTGCGCGAGCACGGCGTTGTTGTGGTGGCCCTGCGGAAGCACCTTGCGCGCCTTCTCCCCGTGCGCCTTGAGCGGTTGCGACGGCACGACGTCGGGCCGTAGCGCGGCATCGCCGTTCCACAAGAGGTGCTCGACGTAGTTGACCAGCCTTCCAGCCGCCGTCTGCTTCGCCTGCTGCTCGGCGTAGGTGATGCCCTTGGGTGTCTTCAGGTAGTCCGTCAAGAGGTCGCGCAGCACGTCGGCGCGCGCGCCCTCCTGGACGAAGTCGGCTGCCGGCGTCGTGAGCGGAAACCACTCGCGCTGCTGCAGCAGGACGCTCAAGTAGTTGTCGTCCGACGTGTAGAGCGACATCATCATGGTCGGTCGATTGTCGGCGGACAGCTGCAGGACCTCGTCGTGCTCGGAACCGCCGTCGACCAGCACGCGCTTCTTGTCGGCTCCGAGATAGCTGCCTCTGTGCCAGCGCATCGTGCGGTCCGGTTGCTGCTGCAGGTAGCCCCAGAGCTTGTCGGGCTTGTCCACCTGGAACAGCACCGCCGTGCCATCGGCCTGGACATCGCCGCGCAGCTCCCAGTACTCGGGCTTCTTCATGTAGCCGCGCGCGGTACGGATGGCGATGATGGTATTGCCAGCCTGGTTGATGGCCCAGAAGTAGCGGTGGCCCGAGGCGCGCTTCGACTCGTAGCGGCCGGTGAAGAGGATCGGGGGGCGGTCGGGGCTCGCGGTCGCGAGATCGCGCACGTTCTTCTCGCAATCGACGCCGCCGGCCTGCGCGGGGTTGGGGAAGGGAACGCGCAAGAGGCTCAGCACGCGGCTGCGCAGCGTCTTGGGGTCGCGACCGCCGGCATCGCGCCCGATCTTGAGCAGGGTGTTGATGCGGCGCTCGCCGCCCAAGAGCGCCTTGAACAGAGCCCGCTCCCAGCTGGCCTGTCCCTGCTCCTGCTCGCGCTCTGATTCGCTGCCCAGGAGGAGCTCGAGCTCCCGTTCGAACCGGATGCGATCCTTCATGGCGCTACACCTGCTGATCGTTCACAGGGTTGGCAGACAGCAGCTCGTCCGTGCATGGTCGAAGCGCCGCGCTCAGACCCCGAATGCGGAGCCCGGCGCGCCGCTGCCACGCATCAGGCGCGCTGGGCGATGACCGCCCCGGACTGGCCGAGGTCGACTCCGGTCATCGCCTTGTAGCCTGTG
>JAICEP010000543.1 GCA_025924095.1 Sorangium sp. | reverse complement strand
GTTCGGCGGCAGCGCCGTGGCCGCCCGCCTCACCGGCCAGCGCTGGCGGGAGGCCAGCGCGCTCGGCATCCTCATGAACACCCGCGGCCTGATGGAGCTCATCGTCCTGAACCTCGGGCTCGATCTGGGCATCATCTCGCCCACGCTGTTCACGATGATGGTGCTCATGGCGCTTGTCACCACCTTCATGACCACGCCGCTCCTGCGCTGGGTCTACCCGCCGGAGGAGCTCTCCAAGGAGCTCGCCGACGTGCCGGACCGGACGCCCCTGCCCACGGCGGCAGAGGTGTTCACCGTGCTCATGTGCGTCTCCTACGAGCGCTCCGGCCCCGGCATGGTGACGCTCGCGAGCGCGCTCGCCGGCCACGGCCCCGAGGCGCGGCGCCTCTACGCCCTGCGCCTCATCCCGCCGACCGACCGCGGCTCGTTCTACCTCGACCAGGGGCCCGAGCGGCACGGGGCGGCCGCGCTCGCGCCGCTCCTCTCGCGGGCCAAGGAGCTCAGCGCCGACGTCCGGCCGCTCTCCTTCGTCTCGCCCAAGCCGAGCCACGACATCTGCAACGTCGCCGACGTGAAGCAGGCCGACCTCGTGCTCGTCGGGTGGCACAAGCCGCTGCTCAGCCAGACCGTGCTCGGCGGCACCGTCTACGAGGTCATGCGCGGCGCCCACACGGACGTCGGCGTGCTCATCGATCGCGGGCTCACCGCGGTCCGCAAGCTGCTCGTGCCGTTCCACGGCACGTTGCACGACAAGGCGGCGCTCGCGCTGGCCCGCCGGCTGGCGCAGCAGGTCGGCGCCGACGTCACCATCCTCCACGTGGTCAAGCCGAAGCGCAGGTCCGACGACGCGCTCGGCGCGCAGGCGGCGGTCGACGAGGTGTTCGAGGGCGAGGAGGGCGGCGCGCTGCGGAAGTCCAGGGTGGTGCTCAAGGTGGTCGAGCACGACTCGCCCGCGGACGCGGCCCTCGAGGAGGCGAAGCGCGGCTACGATCTCGTCCTCGTCGGCGTCGGGACCGAGTGGGGCCTCGCGCAGCGCCGGTTCGGCATCCGCGCCGAGCACGTCATCCAGGGGTGCCCGACCTCGCTGCTCGTCGTGCGGTGCTACGAGCCCGCCGCCGTGCCGGCCCCGGCCCCGGTGCCCGCCCCGCAGCACCTCTCGACCGCGCTCGCGGCCGAGGCCGATCGCTCCTGAGCCCCATGCCAGCGATCTCCGACGCTGACAGCGCCGCGCGGGCGCGCGTGCTCGCCGAGTTCGGGGCCGCGCTGCGGCTCCTCCGCGTCGAGGCGGGCCTCAGCCTGCGCGCGCTCGCGCACCGCATCGGCGTCTCCAGCGCGTACCTGAGCCGCGTCGAGCACGGGCACGACGCCATCCCCACGCCCGACCGGCTCACGGCGATCGCGGGCGCGCTGGAGCTGCCCCCGGCGGTGCTCCTCGAGCTCGGCCACCAGGTCGAGCCGCTCGTCTCGCGCTACCTCGAGCGCGTCCCGGCGGCGAACGCGCTCTTCGTCGAGCTCGCGCGCCGCAACCTCAGCGGCCCGCAGCTCGCGCGGGTCAAGGCGTTCATCGACGCCGAGTTCGCGGCGAGCGCGCCGTTCGGCGTGGCGCCCGCGCGGCGCCTCAGCGGGCTGCTCACGCCCGAGCGCGTCGTGCTGCACCTCTCGTGCGCGCACATCGAGGACGTCATCGACGTCGCGGCGTCCCGGCTCGCGCCCCCCGGCGGCGCGCTGTCGGCGAGCGCGCTCGCCCAGGAGATCATGGCGCGCAAGCGTGAGTCGTCGACGGCGCTGGGCAACGGCGTCGCGGTCCCGCACGCGATCGTCCCGGGCGCCTGCCCGGCGGCGGTGCTCGTGACGCTGGCCGAGCCGCTCGCGGTGCCCACGCCGGGCGGCGCCCCGCTCCGGCTGCTCGTCGTCCTCGTCTGCGGCGAGAGCGGCCGCGCGCACCTCGAGCTGCTCGCCCAGGTCGCCCGGCTCGCCAGCCACAACGCCGCCGACGTGCTGTGCGCAGCGCGCGACGCCGAGCAGCTCATCGGTCTGCTCGCGCAGCTCGAGGCCGGCTGCGGGTGACGGAGGCGGTCCCCTCGGCGGCGCGCGCGTCACGCCCCGACGCCCGCCGTCACTTCACGCGGACGAGGCGCTGCACGACCGACGAGCCGCCGCGCGCGTCGCGCAGGACCGCGGTGAGCGTGGCGATGCCCGGCTCCGCCGGCGGGATCCACGTCACGGCGTGGTCGCCGAGGTCCCCCTTGGCCGCGTCGCTCACGAGCTTGATGCCCCGGTCGAGGTCGCCCAGATCGGTGAAGTAGTCGACCCAGACGATCTCCTTCAGGTCCTGCTGCTTCGCGTCGGGATCGTCCTCCGCCACGTTGTCGGGGATGATCGCGTCGAGCTCGTAGGCGTGGCACGCGGTGAACGGATCCTCCGCGCTGCACCCCGCCTCGCGCCGCTCCTCTCGGCCGATGGGGCAGCGATCGACGTTGGGGATCGCGGCGAAGTCCTCCGGCATGGCCTCGCCATCGAGGGTGAGCCCCAGCATCTTCGGGTTCGCGTTCGTGCGGCCGTCCTCGAAGATGTAGATCTGCGTGTAGCCGGCCACGAAGCTGTCCGGGCCGAGCCGGCGCCCGCCGGCGTCGAAGCAGGCGACGGGGAAGGTCCCGGCGCGCCCGGTGCCCTGGTCCTCCACGACGCCGAGCGTCCCGGTGCAGGCGACGAAGAAGACATAGGCGCTCCCGGACCGCGGGCCCCCCGTGGTGGGCGCTTCGCGGCCGTCGAGGATGTCGTCCGAGAGCGTGATCGTGTACGTGTCGCCGAAGCCGGGGGGTACGCCGTTGAGCGCGGGCAGCGGGACCGTCGGGTCGCCCAGCTCCTGCCATGCCTGGAGCTTCGCGGCGAGCTCGGCGAACTGCGGATAGCAGCCGTAGTAGTCGTCCCCGATCGGGTTCTCGCACCCGCCGAACCAGTAGACCGAGACCGGCCGCGACCCTTCCTCGGGGCCGCCGAGCCCGTCCTGGTAATGGATCCTGAAGGTGACCTGAGCTCCGGGGTAGGCGTACGAAGAGCTCTCCGGCTTTTCTCCGACCTGGACGACGTCGGCGACCACGGCGAACACGCGGAGCCCGTTCACGAGGCTCGGCGGGTCGAAGCCCGCGACGCACCCGGACGAGATCGCCGGCGCGGTGAGCGCGCCCAGCGCGAGCGTCCCGAGCACCGCGCGCCGCCACCTGCGCCCGCGATCCGCGCCGGCGCGCCTCACCGCGCCGCCCACCGCTCGCGTCGATCGCATCTCAGAACTCTCCTCGCAGCCCGAAGCTCGGCAACACGGGCAGCCCTGTGACGTACTGTCGGGCGGTATAGTTGTAGTTGTACTGAATCGCCTCGCTGTTCGCGTTGTTGTAGACGTTCTGCACGTCGAGGTAGGCCGAGAGCTGCCAGCTCTTGAACTTCCACGACTTGTCGAGGCGCAGATCCAGCTGGTGAAATGGCGGGAGCCGCTCGCTGCTCGGGCCGGAGAACGGGATCGGCGTATAGGTCCCGGTGGGCGCGTAGAAGAGCGCGTTGGTGCGGTACGGGTCGCAGCTCTGCGCGTTGACGTTGCACACGTTGGGGGTGACCAGGTTGCCGGAGACCAGGCGGAACCGCGCGCCGAACTCCCAGCCGTCGCCCAGGCGGTAGCTGCCGAGCACCGTCAGGATGTGGGTCTGATCGAACGGGACGGGCCGCTCCGCCTCGCCGACCCCGGGCACCCGCGTGCTGCGCGACAGCGTGTAGGCGGCCCAGCCGAAGAAGCGATCGTCGGGCTTGTACTTGAGCAGGAACTCGCCCCCGATGACCCTGCCGGACCCGACGTTCTGGTAATCGAGCTGGACCGACCCGGGTCGATTCACGCCGACGATGAGCTCGTCGAGCTGCTTGTAGAACCCCTCGGCCGACGCCTCGATGTTCCGGGTGATGTCCTGCTCGACGCCGGCCGCGTAGTGCAGCGCGCGGGTCGACTTCAGGCCCGGGTTGCCGAGCGGCGGGATGACCTCCTGGAACTGCGGCGGCTGGTGGAACACCCCGACGCCGCCCTTCACCGTCGTCCGCGGGAACCCCTGGACCACGTCGAAGCGCCCGTTCACGCGCGGGCTCACGGTGGCCCGCTCGTTCAGGTCCTGGTAGTCGAAGCGCAGCCCCGGGACGATCTTCGCCCGGGGGCTCGGGGCGAGCTCGAGCTCGGCGTAGGCCGCGGGGTAGAAGAAGCCGCCGTCGCGCGAGACCTCCTGGAGGGCGCGCGTCGAGAACGGCTGGTTCGGCGGCTCGCCGGGGCGGCTCGGCGCGGGGGCGCGGAGGTTCACCGCGTAGAGGCCGGCGAAGACGTCGAGCCCCGCGTTGAAGACCGCGCCCTTGGACAGCCGCCGCACGTACTCGAGGCGGCCGGAGAGCGTCTTGAGATCGAGCTGGAAGTAGATCGGCCCGATCCCGAAATCGGCGTCGTCGCGCGCGATCGCGAGCACGGCGTCGAGCCGGTCCCGGTCGGTGAGCTCGTGATCGTAGCGGAGCTGCAGGCGCTGAAACGCGGTGTGCAGCCCGACGTTGCCCGAGAGGGCCGGCTCGTTGGGCACCGGGTCGCTGAGGAGCACCTCGAGGGCGTCGTCCGAGCCGAAGAACGTGAGGCGGAGGCGCGACGAGGGCGTCGGCTCGGTCTCGAGGAGGACCTGGTAGTCGTAGTAGACGGGCGCCTGCGTCACCCCCGCGCCCGCGGCCTCGAGCACCGGGCCGAACGACTCGCCGATGTAGCTCCGCCGGCCCGCCACCATGAAGCGCGTGTTCTCGAGGAAGGGCACGGGCCCCTCGAGCAGGACGCGCGCGTCGATGAGGTCCATCTGCGCGAGGCCGTGGAGCTTGCCGTCCTCGTTGGGCGAGCGCAGGGCGACGTCGACGATGCCGCCCTGCACGCGGCCGTATTTGGCGCTGAAGTTGCCGGGGTAGAAGTCGATCTTCTCCAGCATCTCGGTCGGCACGACCGAGGAGAGGCCGCCGAAGTGGTAGATGAGCGGCACCTGCGTGCCGTCGACGAAGGTCTGCGTGTCCTGCGGGCCGGAGCCGCGCACGATCAGCAGGCCGGCGAGGGTGGGCGGGCGCGCCACGCCGGGCAGGTTCTGGAGCGAGCGCAGCGCGTCGCCGTTCGTGCCGGGGATGCGGTTGATCTCGCGCTGCTCGAGCGTGCGCTTCGTGACCTCGCGCGGCGGCCTGTCGCCGCGGACCGTGACCTCGAGGCCCTCGCCGCGGGGCAGGAGCCGGTACTTCACCTCGATCTGCTCGCCCGCGGAGATCTCCTCCTCGACGGAGAGCGGCTCGAAGCCGGGCGCGGCGACGGTGACCTTGTAGCGCCCCGGCGGCAGATCGACGAAGACGAAGGCGCCGCCCTCGTCGGTCGTGAGCTCCGGCGCCGCGGCGTCGCCGGCGACGCGCGCGCCGGCGACGCGCGCGACCGAGACGGTGGCGCCTGCGAGCGGGACGTCGCCCCCGCTGGCGAGCACGGTGCCGCGGAGGTTCTCGGCGGGCCTCGCCGGCGCGCCGGCGGCGGGCGGCGGCGCGGCCGTCTTCAGGGTGAACGAGTAGCGGTACAGGATGCGCGCCGCGGCGGGGGTGCCGTCGGCGCGGCGGGCCGGCTCGAACTCGAGCTGCTGGGCCGCGGCCACCGCCGACTCGGCGAACCCGTGCCCCGCGCTCTCG
>JAICEP010000542.1 GCA_025924095.1 Sorangium sp. | reverse complement strand
TCGCGCGCGATCGCGCTCTGCCGCTCCGGCCGCGCGGCGTCCGGCAGGGCGATCGCGGCGAGGCTGCTCGCGAAGAGCCCGGGCTCGCCGCTCGCGACGCGCGTGCGCGCCGCGTGCGGGCAGGAGGAGTAGAGTGCGCGGGTGCACGTCTCAAGGTGGGCCAGGGCCCCGTCGGCCCTGCAGGCGCTGTTCGTCGCGGCGGGGCTCCTGCCCGCGCGCGCGCTCGCGGCGCCCGCCGAGCCCCGCGCCATCGACCTCCGCTGGGAAGCGCCGGACGGGTGCCCGCCGATCGACGAGGTCCGGAGCGAGATCGCCCGGCTCCTGGGAGCGTCGGAGCAGCGCCAGCCGATCGAGGTCGGGATCGCCGTCGCCCGCGAAGGCGGCGCGCGCCTCCGGCTCGATCTGCGCATCCACGCGCCGTCGCCCGGCGAGCGCGTGATCCGCGGCGACGACTGCGCGTCCATGTCGCGGGCGGCGGCGCTGATCGTCGCGATGTCGATCGATCCCGACGCGGTCGCGCGGAACGCCGCCGCGCCCCCCGCCGCGCAGCCCGCGCCCGCCCAGGCGGTCGCCGCCCCCGTCGCCGGCGCGCCGCGTCCGCCGCCTCCCGCGGTGCGCCGCCCGCCCTCCACGGCGGCCCGGCCTCCGGCGGCAGCCGAGCGCGACCTGGAGGGGGCGCTCTGGCTGAGCGCGCAGGTCGAGCAGGCGCTCGTGCCGGCGATCGGCCTCGGGCTCGCCGCGGGCGGCGGGATCCGCAGCGGCTGGTTCCGCGCCGACGGGGCGGCCGGCGTGGTGCCGTCGAGCTCGAGCCGCATCGCCGGGAGGGCTGCCGGCGCCGAGTTCCGGCTCTGGTTCGTCGAGGTCGACGCGTGCGCGCGCGCCCTCGGGCGCCCCATCGGCGTGTACGTCTGCGCGCTCGGCCGCCAGCACTGGCTCCTCGCCCGGGGGCGCGAGGTCGACGAGGCCTTCACCCGCACGGCGCCGATCCTCGCGGCCGGGCTCGGGACGCTGCTCGAGTGGCGCATCGCCGGTCCCCTGAAGGTCGAGGGAGCGCTGCACGCCGTCGTCCCGCTGCAGCGGCCCCGCTTCGTCGTCGAGAACCTCGAGGGGACCGTCTATCGCCCTCCGGCCGCAGGTCTCAGCGCCCGCCTCGGCCTCGCGCTGGCCTTCTGAGCCTCAGGGCCGATCCGGGCCGGCATTCCACGCGGCCTCGACCGCGCAGCCGGCCAGCGCCTCGCCGTAGATGCGCAGCTCGTCGTAGCGCCCACCGAAGTACGGGTCCGCATCGAACTGGGACCGCCCGAGCCAGTTGTTCACGTCCTGGATCGCCGAGAGCGCAAAGCCGACAGGCTCGCTGCCGAGGAGCGCGCCATCGAGGTAGAGGGCCAGGGTCGCCGCCGCACCGTCGAAGACGACGGCGACCTGATGGACCTCGCCGTCATCGAGCGTCGGCTCGGCGTGGATCGCCACCTCGCCCACGACGCCGCTGTCGCTCGCGAGCGCGGAGACACCCCGCACCTCGAAGCCCGTCGAGGGGGTGATCACCAGGTAGGACGTTCCCACCCCCCCCTCGCCTTCGACGGGATCTTCGCCTCCGCTGGCGACGCCGAAATCGATGATGCGCAGGTAGGCGCCTCCGCCGTCGCGGGCGACCCAGACCATGACGGTGACATCGCGCAATCCCGCCAGGAGCCCCGCGGGCAAATCGACGTAATCGTCCACGCCATCGAGGGTGAGCCCCCCTCCGCCGTCGAGGCTCGCGCCGCCGAGGATCGCGCCGTCAGCACCTCCGATGAGATCGGCGACGACATCTCCCACACCGTCGAACGTGTACCGATGTGTCGGCGACGGAAATACATCACAGGAGATCGTACCATTACCCCCTCCACCGCCGCTGCCCGCCTCACCGCCGCTGCCCGCCTCACCGCCGCTGCCCGCCTCACCGCCGCTGCCCGCCTCACCGCCGCTGACGCTCGCCGCTGACGCCGGATTCATACGGCCCACCGCGATCTCCACGTCCGCCCCGCACCCGGACAGCCCGAGGAGCAACACCATCACCGTAGTTTTCTGCGCACAGGGCACGGCCTGATCTTAGCGCGGCCGCGTGGTCGATTTGATCACGAAATCGGCGCGCTCCGGTCACGAGGGGATAACTGCCGAATCCACACGTGGGAGACGACGATGACGTTCAGACTTGACCGAGTGTTCGCGAGTCCGTGGCTCGCCGCCGGGGGATGTCTCCTGGGCATCTCGTGCACTGGCATCCTCGGAAGCCAGGACGATGGAAGCCAGGACGATCCGGAGCAAGACGCCTCCGTCGCGCCAGACGGGATGCCCCTGCACCACATGACAGCGTCGGAGTACAACAACACCGTCGCCCACCTCCTGGGAACGCGCCTGAGGCCCGCAGATGGCTTCCCCGCCTTCGGCGCGAAGGGCTTCGACGCGAACGTCAGCGCGCTCTCGAACCTCTCGCAGGTCCTGGTCCAGGGGTATTACGACGCCGCCAAGGTGCTCGCCGCGGACGCCTTCTCGAACGAGGCGCAGCGCGCCGAGATCCTCGTGTGCGACCCGGCGGAGGGCGCGGGCGACGGGTGCGCGCGCGAGATCATCGAACGCTTCGGGCTGCGCGCCTTCCGCCGCCCGCTCGAGGCGGCGGAGGTCGACCGGTACGCGGCGCAGTACACCGACGCGCAGACCACCCTCGAGATGTCTCCCGTCGAGGCGGTGCAGCACGTCGTCCGGACCCTGCTGACGTCGCCGAATTTCCTCCTGAGGATCGAGGAGGGACCCGACTCCGAGAGATCGCCGGGCGCCCTCAACGGCCACGAGATCGCGTCGCGCCTCTCGTACCTGCTCTGGAGCTCGCTGCCGGACGAGGCGCTCTTCGACGCGGCGGAGGGCGATCAGCTGGCCACCGAGGGCGAGCTCAGGCAGCAGGTGGACCGCATGCTGGCCGACCCGAAGAGCGCCGCCTTCTTCCAGAACTTCTTCGGGCAGTGGCTCGGCACGCGCACGCTCCCCAGCCACAACGCCGACGCGACCCGGTTCCCGATCTGGAACGACGAGGTGAAGGGCGCCATGCTCGACCAGGTCAACGCCTACTTCGCGAGCTTCACGACCGGCGAGCAGCCTTGGTCCGAGTTCCTCACGGCGCCCCACCCGGAGAGCCGGCTGCTCGAGCCGCTCTACGCGAACGACCCCGAGGGCGAGCGCGAGGGGTTCCTCACGCTCCCAGCGTTCCTGACGCTGTCGTCCCGCGCGGACCGGACCTCTCCCACGTCCCGCGCGAAGACGATCCTGGAGCAGCTCTTCTGCGTGCCCATGCTGCCGCCCGCCAACGTGGACATCCCGGAGCTCGGCGCCGCGGGCGGGGACGAGGGCCCCATCGAGAACGTGCGCCAGGAGCTCGAGAAGCACCGCGCGTCGCCCGACTGCGCGAGCTGCCACGACGTGCTCGACCCGATCGGGCTGAGCCTGGAGCACTTCGACCCGATCGGCGCCTACCGGACCGCGTACGCGAACGGCGACCCGGTCGACGCGACGGGGGTCTACGAGGGCGCGGTGTTCGAGGACATCTCCGGCCTCGTGCCGGTGCTCGTGGAGTCCGGCAGGTCGGGGAGGTGCCCCACCGAGCAGCTCTTCAGCTACGCCCTGCGCCGGCGCCCGAGCGGCGGGGACAGGACCAGGCTCAAGGAGATCGCCGAGCGTTGGGGCGGCGGGACGGTCGCGGATCTGGTGAAGCAGGTGGTGACCAGCGAGGCGTTCCGCCTTCGAGCGAAGGACAAGGCGCCGTGAGGCCGCGCGGGTTGATTCTGCACAAGACGAGGCACGAAGGAGCGATGCGCACATGAAACGCTTGATGACACGCAGAAACTTGTTGCGCGGCGCGGGCGTCTGCCTGGCGCTGCCGTGGCTCGAGAGCCTCGCGCCGCGCGGGGCGAGCGCTGGGGAGCCCGGCACCCCGAAGCGCTTCCTGCTCTGCACCTTCCCGAACGGGGCGCCCCATCACTGGTGGGAGACGGCCCCCGCGTTCGGAAAGACGCTGAAGGGCGCCGACTTCAAGCTGCCGAGGGTGCTCGAGCACTTCGCGCCGGTGAAGTCGAAGATGCTCATGATAAGCCGCCTTGGCAATTACACGTGGAGCACGGAGCAGCACCCCTACATCGAGCCTTCCCACTCGCGCCTCAACGCGGCGCTCTCGACCTGCGTGGACGCCGATCAGCTGGGGAGGGACGCGCGCCAGGACCTCGGCGAGTGGGTGGGCAACGGCATCTCGGTCGACCAGCTCATCGTCCAGAAGGCAGGCCCGGAGCAGGCGACCCGCATCCCGTCGCTGCAGACGGGGCTCGGGGTCAAGCCCGGCTTCTTCGACCAGCGCAGCTACGCCTACAACCAGGCCGTCTCCTGGAAGAGCCCGCGCGAGCCGCTGAAGCGCTCGGTCAACCCGAAAGCGGTGTTCGACGCGCTCGTCGGCGCGGGCGCGGCGCAAGGGGGGTCCGTGCCAGGGCAGAGCGACGAGCAGACCAGGATCGAGGCGGAGCGCCGCGCGGCGACCGAGAAGAGCGTCATCGACGGCGTGCTCGCCGACGCGAACTCGCTCATCAACCGGGTCGGCTCCGGGGATCGCAAGATCGTCCAGCAATACCTGGACTCGCTGCGCGAGATCGAGAAGAACGCGACCCGCGTGCAGTCGACGATGACCCCGCCGGCGGGCCTGGGCTGCAGCCCGATCGACAAGCCCGGCGCGGTCCCCGAGCCGCCGGGCCAGGCGGAGGGGCTCAACGAGAACGACAACACGGAAGCCGGCGAGTACAAGCACGACGATCACGCGAACGTCATGATCGACCTCATCGTCATGGCCATTCAATGCGACGTGACGCGCGTGGTCAGCCACATGCTCGACGACGCGCGCTCCGAGTTCGAGTATCGGTGCATCCCCGAGGACGTCCGCGCCCAGGTGGGACTCGCGTACAGGAGAGAGAGCAGCCTGCACTTCCACTCCTCCCAGCACGGCGCCGGCAACATGGACCGCGCGACCCAGGACGGCCAGTACAAGATCGTCCAGCAGAGCAACCTCGACTACGCGGCGATCAACTGCTGGCTCGGCCAGAAGACCGCGCAGCTCGCGCAGCGGCTCGACGCGCTCCGCGAGGGCGACGGCACGGTGCTCGATCACTCCGTCATGGTGTACATGAGCGAGATGCGCTCGCACGATCACGACGGGTACGACCTGCCCATCGTGCTCCTCGGCGGCGACGGCGTCTTCCTGAACGACGCGCACGTCGCCTACGACGCCCTCGGCAACGATCGCCAGCTCCGCGATCTGTGGTTCACCATCATGAACCAGTACTACGGCCTGGGCATCTCGTCGTTCGGCGAAGATCGCCGCGGCGAGCCGAACGCGCTGCTCGAGGAGATCTTGCGGTAGCCGGGTGACTCACGGTCTCGATGGATGGGCTCACGTCGGAGGTCGAGCGTGATGATCGAACGCCGCTCACGTCGATTTGTGTCTGGGGGTCTCCACCTCGTGCTCGGGCTGCTCGCGACCGGCGCAGCAGGGCTCGGGTGCACGGGCGACCTGTCGCCGGCGGGAGATACGCCGGCGGGAGATACGCCGCCGGGGGATACGCCGGGCGGCGGGGGCGGGCAACCCGGCGCGCCCTGCGAGGAGGCGAGCGACGGGCCGGCGCTGCCGCAGGCGTTCGCGCTCAACTGC
>JAICEP010000541.1 GCA_025924095.1 Sorangium sp. | reverse complement strand
TAGACCGGCAGCTCGCACGCGAGGTACACGCGCTTGCCGATGCTCTGGAAGTACCCGCCCAGCGTGTCCCGGGCCGCCACCTTGGCGTTGAAGTGGAAGTCGCCCTCGGGCGCGCTCGCCTCGGAGATCTCGAACTCCGACGGGAGCGCATCGACGACGCGCTGCCGCTCGTCCGGCGTCATCCGGTCCCAGATCTCCTGCGGCGGGGCCCGCGGATCGTCGGGATCGATCACCCAGGACATCGGCGCGCGCTCCATGGTCCGAGCATAGCGAGCCCGCGCGGGCGCGACCACGGCACACGCCCGGCCTCGGCCCCTCAAGGGCGCTCCAGGCCACGCCGAGCCGCGCTGCGCTCCCCCGCTCGCGTTGCTTGCGCCCGGGAGGGATCCCGCACCCCCCCGCGCGCTCTTCCCTGCGTCGCGGGAGGGGTCCGGCACCCCCGCAAGCGCTCTGCATTGCGGTCCGGAGGGGTCCGGACCCCCCTTCTGGCACAACGAAGACGGTGTGCGCGGGGTTGTTGGCACAGAATTTCGCCAAAAAGCTCGCTTTCTGGCACAACCTTGCCCTGAAAATCGCTCGACCGAGCGTTCTCGAGGGGTCCGGACCCCGGTGTGTCGCAATGAATTGCGTTTGAGCCAGTGCCGGACCCCCCTCCCCTGGCACAGAGCCGTGCCCTTCTGGCACAAAACAAGGCCGCGCGGCTCCCTCCGGAGGCCCCCCGCAACCTCGGACGCCTCCCGGCGACACCGGGGAGGCCGACGCCCCGGGATCGCTCCGCGCGCCCCTCAAGCCTGCGGCCGCCGGCCGCGCGGGACGGCTCCCCCGACCGGCCGTCCGCTCCCCCTCGTCCCTCGACAGGCCGCCTGGCAGCCGCCTCCGTCCTGCGCCTCGAGGCGGTGCGGCGATCCCGACCTTGCGCGGATGCGCTGGCCACCCTCCGGCGGTTCGTCCTAGGGTGTGCACGTCATGACGGAAAAGACCGGCGGCCCCGGACGGGACGTGCTCACCCAGAAGGAGGCCGAGGAGCGCGCCGCGCGCATCGGCAACGCGCGCTACGAGCTCTCCCTCGACCTGTCGCGCGGCGAGAGCGGCTACCGCGGCGAGGCGCTCGCTTACTTCGACGTCCGCGGCAGCGGCGACACCTTCATCGACTTCCGCGGCCGGCGCATCGAGCGGCTCGAGATCAACGGCGTCGAGGTCGAGCCCGAGTGGTCCGACTGCCGCATCCGCCTGCCGGGGAAGCTGCTCGACCCGGAGACGCGCGTGCGCGTCGTCTACGAGAACGACTACGACCATACAGGCGACGGCTTCCACCATTTCCGCGACCCCGAGGACGGCGAGGACTACCTCTACTCGGACCTCGAGCCGTTCAGCGCGCACCGCCTGTTCCCCTGCTTCGACCAGCCGGACATCAAGGCGAGCTACCGGCTCTCGGTGACCGCGCCCGAGGACTGGGAGATCATCGGCAACGCCCGCGTCCGCCGCACCATCGGCGCGGGCCTGGGGCGCTCGACGCGGGTGTTCGAGGAGACGACCCGGTTCAGCACCTACATCTTCGCGCTGATCGCCGGCCCCTACAGCGGCGTCCGCGACGAGCACCGCGGCATCCCGCTCGGGCTCTACTGCCGCAGATCGCTCGAGAAGCACCTCGACCCCGACGAGCTCTTCACGATCACGAAGCAGGGCTTCGACTTCTACCCGGAGTTCTTCGACTACCCGTACCCCTTCACAAAGTACGATCAGGTCTTCGTCCCCGAGTTCAACGCCGGCGCCATGGAGAACGTCGGCGCCGTGACCCACAGCGAGCGGATGATCTTCCGGGACCCGCCGACCGAGCACCAGCGCCTCACGCGCGCCGAGGTGTTCCTCCACGAGATGGCCCACATGTGGTTCGGCAACCTCGTGACCATGCGGTGGTGGAACGATCTCTGGCTGAACGAGAGCTTCGCCACGTACATGGCCTTCCTCGCCATGGAGCAGGCGACCCGGTTCGAGCCGGCCGTGTGGAAGGCGTTCAACGTCATGAAGAGCTGGGCCTACCGGCAGGACCAGCTCGTGACGACGCACCCCATCGCCGGGGAGCTCGCGGACACGGAGCACACGTTCCTGAACTTCGACGGCATCACGTACGGCAAGGGGGCGGCCGCGATGAAGCAGCTCGTCGCGGCGATCGGCCTGCCGGCCTTCCGCGACGGGATGCGCCGCTATTTCAAGCGCTACCAGTACGGCAACGCGACCCTGCGCGAGTTCCTGTCCGCGCTGGAGGAGGGCTCGGGCCGCGACCTCGGCGCCTGGTCGCGCGTCTGGCTGGAGCAGGCGTCGGTCAACACGCTCACGGCCGAGTGGGAGCCCGACGGCGACCGCATCGGCCGGCTCCGCGTGGTGCAGACGGCCCCCGTGGACTACCCGACCCTCCGGCCGCACCGCATCGACGTGGCGCTCGCGCGCGAGGAGGGCGGCGCGCTCGTCGTCGACTCGGTGCCCGCCGAGATCGACGGCGCGGCGACCGAGGTCGTCGCGGCGCGGGGGCAGCGGGCGCCGCTCCTCGTGTTCCCGAACCACAACGACCTCACGTTCGCGAAGATCGCGCTCGACCCGGGCTCGCTCGCGTTCGTGCGCGAGCACATCGGCCGCGTGGAGGACGCGCTCCTGCGGCAGCTGCTCTGGTCGTCCCTCTGGAGCATGGTGCGCGACAAGAAGCTCGCCTCCCCCGCGTACCTCGCGCTGGTGAGGGACAAGCTGCCGTCCGAGCCGGACCTCTCGCTCGTCGAGCCGGTGCTCACGAACGCGGTGACGGCGCTCGCGCGCTACGTGCCCGACCCGATGCGCGAGGCCGAGGCGAGCGCGTTCACGGGCCTCGCCCTCTCGGCGCTCCGGGCGGCGCCCCGCGGCGACGCGCAGATCGTGTGGGCGCGGGCGCTCCTCCACGCCGCCTACTCGGCGCCGGACCTCGTCGTGGCCGCGCGCCTCGTGGACGGCGAGATCGAGGTGGAGGGGCTCGAGATCGACCAGGAGATGCGCTGGACGGTCGCCGTGAAGTGGATCGCGCGCGGGATGGCGGGCGCGGACGAGCGGCTCGCCCAGGAGCGCGAGCGCGACCCGTCCGATCGCGGCCAGCGCGCCGCGCTGCGCGCCGAGACGGCGCGCCCGGATCCGGCGGCGAAGGCCGCGGCGTGGGAGCGCTTCCACGAGGGCGGGTACGGCTCGCTGCACCTCACGAGCGCGGCCATGTCGGGCTTCAACTGGTCGTTCCAGCGCGCGCTGCTCGAGCCGTACGTGCAGGGGTTCTTCGAGCGGGTGCAGCACGTCTTCGAGACGCGGACGCACGAGCTCGCGTCCGCGTATTTCACCCACCTGTTCCCCT
The DNA here is from genome assembly GCA_025924095.1 of Sorangium sp. Taxonomy (GTDB): domain Bacteria; phylum Myxococcota_A; class Polyangia; order Polyangiales; family Polyangiaceae; genus Sorangium. Next base: position 2,355 of record JAICEP010000541.1, on the reverse strand, counting down.
CGTACCGCGTCGATCGGGACCTCCTCGCGGCGGCCGAGGCGCGGCTCACGGCGCTCCAGGAGGCCCCGGGCGGCGCGCCGCCGGCGAAGCCGCGGCTGCCGATGCTGGTCCGGATGCTGCGCGAGTCGAGCGACGACCTCGTGCGGGCGATCGGGTGCCGGGAGCTCGCGGCGGCGAGCGGGTAGGCGAGCCGGCCCTCGCGACTCCGCGCAGAGGCGCGATCGGTGCGCGCGTGGGCGTCGCGAGCGAGCTCTGCGACCCGGGAGCCGGGACGGTTGCACCGACCGCTCCCGGGCTGAACCAGCCCGGCACGGCGCGACGGGTCGATCCGGCGCGCGAGCCGAGGTACGCTAGACATACGATGGCCCATCCCACCGAGGACATCCTCGCTGCCGCCCTGTCCCTTCCCGAAGGAGACCGCCTCAAGATCGCGTCCGAGCTGCTCGCCAGCGTCGGGGAGCCGCACGATGACGCCTGGGACGCCGCCTGGCTCGAGGAGCTCGAGCGCAGAGAGCAGGCGGTGCGCGATGGGGGGAGCGAAGGGGCCCCGTGGTCCGAGGTGCGGGCGCGGGTCCTCGCGCGGCTGGGCGCTGGTTGACCCGACCGATCCTCGTTCGCGTCGACGCCCAGACGGAGCTGGACGAAGCTGTAGACTGGTACGAGCGGCGCCGTCCTGGGCTCGGCCTCGAGTTCGTGAGCGCCATCGAGGGGGCGCTCGACGCGATCGCCGATGCGCCCGATGCATGGTCCCGATGGCAGGATGGCTATCCTTATCGAAAGTATGCCCTGCGCCGTTTCCCTTTCGTCGTGTTCTTCACCGCAGAAGGCTCCGCGATCCAGATCGTCGCGTTCGCTCACGCGAAGCGGCGGCCGGGGTACTGGATGCGACGCCCCGGCCAGTGAGCGGCGGCGCTCGAGGCGACGATGATCGTGCAGCTCGGCAAGGCGTCTCTCACGTGGACGCGCGCGGACCTCGAGGCGAAGCTCGCTGGCCACGCGCGGGTCCTCATCGACGTCGGCACGGGCGACGGCCGCTTCGTGTACCGCTCGGCCGGCGCCCACCCCGACACGCTCTGCATCGGCGTGGACCCCGCGGGCGAGCGGATGCGCGAGGTGTCGTGGCGCGCCAGCCGCAAGGCAGCCCGGGGCGGCCGGCCGAACGCGCTCTTCGTTGTCGCGTCGGTGCAGGCGCTGCCGGAGGAGCTCGCCGGGCTCGCCCACACCCTCACGCTGAACTTCCCCTGGGCCTCGCTGCTCTCGGCGCTCGTGCTGCCGGAGGCGCCGGTGCTCGAGGCGCTGCGCCGGCTCGTCCGGCCGGGCGGGGAGCTCATCGCGCTGCTCAACCAGAGCGTCTTCGACGACCGGCCCTACGCGGCCCGGCTCGGCCTCCCCGAGCTCTCGGACGCGTGGATCGATGAAGCGCTGCGCCCCGCCTACCGCGCCGCAGGGTTCGAGATCCGGGCGAGCGAGATCGTGGACGGGGAGGTGCCGCACCAGACGAGCTGGGGACAGCACCTCACGCTCGCGTCGGGCCGGCGGACGCGGCGGCTCACGGCCGAGGCGATCGGCTGAGGGGGCGACGGGCGGGCTGCCAGGCTACGCCGGTGGGATCCCGACCGGCTCGACGCGGACCGGGACGCCGTTCAGCGCGGCGGTGCCCGAGAGCGCGTCGATCGCGAGGTCGTCCGTCAGGTCGTTGACGCTCTCGCCGGCGTGCTGCCTCGCCGTCTCGAGCCGCACGCCGTCGCGGCCGTGACCCCAGCCGTGCGGGACGCTGACGACGCCGGGCATCACCTCGTCGGTCAGCTCGACCTCGAGGTCGATGCTCCCGACCCGAGAGCACACACGGACCCGCTGCGCGGCCGCGATGCCGCGGCGCGCCGCGTCCTCCGGGTGCATGAGCAGCGTGCACCGGTTCCTGCCCTTCACCAGGCGAAGGCTGTTGTGCAGCCACGAGTTGTTGCTCCTGAGCTGCCGTCTGCCGATGAGCTGGAGGTCATACCCCGCCTCGCCCCGCTGCCCCGGCGCGCTCGCCTCCCCCGCCCCGTTCACCGCGCGGCCGAGCGCCCCGCCCCCCTCCCGGTCGAGCGCCGCGCGCGCCCGATCGAGATCGGCGACGAGGACCTCCGGCGCGAGCTCGATGCGCCCGGACCGCGTGAACAGCCGCTCCGGAAGGCACGGCACGAGCGGCCCGAGATCCACGCCGTGCACCTCGCGCTCGAGCCTGCGCAGCGAGAGGCCGCCGGACAGCGGGCTCACGCCGGCGCCGTAGGGCCCGAAGCGGAGCGCCGCGTCGAGCAGCCGCGTCGGCGGGAGCACCCTCTTCAAGAGGCGCGCGGCGCGGCCGGCGAGCGC
>JAICEP010000540.1 GCA_025924095.1 Sorangium sp. | reverse complement strand
GCCTGCGCCCAGCCCGGGTGAGCAGCGACGAACCCGGCGATCTCATCGCCCGAGAGCCGATCACGCTTGCCCATGAGGCGCAACTATGAGCTAAGCCCCGCTCCGGTGGAACCCCGGAATGCGGACCCCAGCCCCGCGCGCGCCGCTCGACGCGCGCTCGGCCGCGGTGCGCTATACCTCCCGCCGCGATGACCGGGCTTTACGCCTGCCCCTTCTGCCGGGAGATGTTCGAGGCAAAAGAGGCGCCCACCTGCCCCGCCTGCGGCCTCCGGCTGGAGGCGCTCTCGAAGCTCCCCCCCTCCTACGACGCGCTCCACGAGGAGCCCGACGAGCCGCTCCCGCCGCACATGGAGCCGCTCCCGTGGAGCTACGCCGGGCGCGGCAGGGGGGTCCTGCTCGCGCTCGCCGTCCTCGGCCTCGCGGCGTTCTTCTCGCCGTGGATCCACGAGACGGCCCCGGAGCTCCGCGACCTCAGCGGCTTCGGGCTCGCGCGCAGGCTCGGGTGGATGTGGGCCCCCGCGGTCGCGTTCTTCGTGATGATCCCGCTCGTGCTGACGCGGCGGTCGATCCACAAGATGCGCGGCGCCCGCGTGGCCGTCGCGTTCCTCGCCGCGGTCGCCCTCACGACCGTCGCGATGCGCCTGCTGTTCACGCCGGCCAGCACGCTGCTCCGTCCAGTCCGCTTCACGTGGGGCTACGGGCTCTACGCGACCGGGGCGATCGCGCTCCTCGCGCTGGTGACCGCAGCGCTCTTCGGAGGAAGGAGCGACGACCTCCCCACGGGAAGGCGGCGGCGGGGCGACGAGGTGCTGCACTGAGCTCGCAGAGCGCGCAGCGCATGTGAACCATGGCCGACCTCCGGCGTCGCGACCCTCTCCGCTCCGAGCGCGACCCCGATCCCGATCCGCGAGGATCACGGCGCACGGCCAGGCAGCAACCACGCAGGAAGAGCGTGGGAAGAGCGTGGGAAGAGCGTGGGAAGAGCGTGCTCAGGGGCATCTCGGGTCGACAGGCCAGCTCGTGCGACGTAACCTTGGTGGGAGTAGCCTCTGTCCGCTCCTCGAAGGTGCGCAATGGCCAAGAGATCTGCCAGCGTACGCCGTGAGATCGCGCGGGACGACGAGGTGTTCGACGTCCCCGCAGCGGTGCTCTGCGCGTGCTGCGGCCAGCCCGATTGCGCCGGGTGCTCCGCTGCAAGCGACGAGGGCTCGGGCGTCGTCGCGATCATCCCCTGGGAGCGCCCGATCGACGGGGTCTGGTCGCGGCTCTGGGCCACCTCGAAGGCGACCACGCTGGGGGCCGAGACGTTCTTCGCGGCGATCCCCGACGGCGCGATCTCGGCGGCCCTACGGTTCGCCCTGCTGGCGGAGACGCTCGCGATCCTCTCGATGATCGTCGCGCTCCTGCCCATCGCCGCGCTGGCGCTGCCGGGCCTGACGCTGGAGCTCGCCCGGAACCCGGCCGCGCGCGCGAGCGCCCTCCAGTGGCTCGCGCTCGGCGTCCCGGGCCTCACCGTGTGGATGGTGCTCGCGCACGCCTTGCACGGAGCCGCGCTCGACCTCGGCGCGCGCCGCCAAGGCGCGCGGCCAGAGCGACGGCGCGCGCTCCGCTTCGGGCTCTACGCATGCGGCTGGGACCTCATGGCCGGCCCGCTCGGCGCGCTGGTCATGCTCGTCACCGGCGGCGTCAAGGGCGCCGAGCAGGCCCTGTCGGCCTCGCTCCGGGTGCCGGGCAAGGCCTCCACAGCGCTGCTCCTCGGCATCTATGCGCTCCACCCCGGCGCCGCAGAGCGCGCTCGGCGCGCCGGAAGCCTCGCCGCGCTCGCGCTCACCATCGCCTCCGGCTTCGCCGCCATCGCGCTCGCCGTCGCCTTGAACTGACGCTCACCCGACGATCGACGGCGGTGATCCGGGGGCGTCGGCTCCGCCCTCCATGCGAGGTCGCCGTCCTCAGCGCATGTCGTTGCGCGGCACGGGCGAAGGCGGGGGCGCGCCCGGGCGGCGGCTGCTCGCGAGGGTGCCCGGGCGCTTCAGCGGCTGCAGATCGCCGGTCGAGGTGACGTCGAGGAGGTCGACGAGCTCGGGCGCGTGACCCGAAACGTCCTGCGCCCGCAGGCGCTCGAGGAGCTGCTTCAGCTGCGCCTCTGCCTTGCCGTGCGCGAGGATCTGGCGGATTGACGGCGCTTCCTGCTCCAGCGAGCGGCTCACGGGCCTCCTGCTCTGCCGCCGCCATAGCACGGCGAAGCGATCGCCCTCCGGCACCGGCTCGGGCACGAGCTCCGCGTCCTTCACCCGGGCGATAGCCTCCAGGAGCTCCGGGGCGACCTTGAGCCCCGGCTCGGTCGTGGTGCCGTCCGACGTCACGAAGCCGAGGTCGCCGCCGCGCATGCTGGTCGCCTTGTCGAGCGACTTCTCGCGCGCGATGTCCTTGAATCGCTGGGGCGACGGGTCCTTCTTGAGCTCGGCCAGGATCGCCTCGGCCTCCTCGCGCGTCGCGACGAGGATGCGCCAGAGCGCCACCATCGCCGGGGAGCTGAACCTGTCGCGGTGGGCCTCGTAGTAGGCGTGGATCTCCTCGTCCGTCACCGGGGAGCTCGAGGCCGCCTCCGCCTGGATCCGCTGCAGCAGCGCGGCGCGCAGGACGCCGCGGATGCGATCCTGCACGTCGGCGCGCTCGGTGAGCTTCTGCGCGGCGGCTCCCTGGACAAGGAGCAGCTCCCGCGCGAGGACCTGGCTCACGAAGTTCTTCCGGATCTCTTCCGGGGTACGCCCGAGGCTCTGGAGCTGAAACGGCGGGATCTGCGCGATCCTGCGCTCGACCTCCGGCGCCGTGATCACCCTGTCGCCGACGCGCGCCACCACCGCGTCGGCCGCGGCGCCGGCCGCTGGCTGGGCCTGCGCGCGGAGCGACAGGCCGGTCGACGCCGCGCACACGGCCGCCACGGCGGCCGCGGCGAGGGAGAGCTTCACCGTTCTCGCGCGCATCGGAGCGGGTTATCCCCGCGCCGGCGGGCAGGGTCAAGCCGCGCCGCGGCGCGCTGTCTCGGCGGACACGCCGCGCTCGTCTCCGCGTTCGCCTCGGCGCTCGCCGCTCCGCAGCACCCCTGCCTTCCGCAAGGCGTGCGCGTCGAGCCCGACGAACCGGTACACGTCCGCGGAGAAGCCGTAGGCGCGGTGGAGGTGCCGCAGGCCCTCGACGAGCTCGGCGGTCACCTCGACCGGGGGCGGCGGCGGGTATGCTTTGCGGATCGAGGCGAGCGGCTCGCCCAGCTCGAGGAGCTCCTCGACCCGCGACAGCACGTCGATCGGCTTGAGCGCCCGCTTGCCGCGCCGCGCGACGCCCTCGGCCAGCTCCGCGAGCAGGCGCCGGCGCCGGCGCTCGGTGCGGCCGTCCCCGGCGCGTCCGCCGCCGCCCAGGAGCAGCTCGTTGAACCGGCGCGCCGCCCGGCGCTTCTCGACCGCATCCGGGCTTCCCCGGCGGTTCTGCACATCGCCATCCCGCTTGGCTGGACGGGGCGCTTTGGTGGACCCGGCCCTGACGGCCGGCGAGCTCTTCGTCTTCACGATCCTCGGCAGGAGCACAGCGGCGCGCGAGGAGCCGGTATTCCCCGGCACATCTTCGTGCTGCCCCCGCAGTATAAACAGCTCATCCCTCCGCTTCGAAGAAAGCGGCGAGCGCACGGCCGCGCGCGCGCCGCCCGGAGCGGGAGCGTCAGCCTCCGCCCTCACACCACGCGATGGCCGTTCCAACGGCCGCGATCAACCAGGCCGGCCACGTCGCGCGCGCGAAGCCGGCGAGGTCCGACAGGACGCCGCGCCGCGCGCGCCGCGCGGCCTCGGCGTGGCCGATCCGGCGCAGCTGCTCGCGCTCGATCTGCGCATGCTCCTCGTCGTCGACCGGATCGCTGCCGGCCAGGTGGTGCAGGTGGTGAATCACCTCGTGATCGATCGTCTCGTTGATCTCGGCGTTGACGTCGAACCCGGGGTCCTCGCGGGCTTCCGATCGAAACGTCCGGTAGAAAATCCGGATCTCCGGAGGGCGGGCGATCCCGAGCTCGTCCGCGGGCGTCCCGGGCGTGTAGCAGCCGAGCAGCGGCTCGCCTCCGTCGTCGCAGGCCGGCACCCCCGCGTCGATGAAGAGATCGATGTTCCGCACGCCGCGGGCGCTGTAGATGCGCTCGGCCGCCGCGCGAACGCGCGCCTCGAAGGCGTCGAGATCCGGGAAGGCGCCCGCGCTCCCCGCCGCGGCGCCGGGCTCCGCGGCATCGTCCGCGCCTGCGTCGGGAGCGCGGAGCGGCGCGCGCGCGAGCTCGCGCTCGAGAGGCACATCGAGATCGTTGCGGGCGCCGCAGCCCTGGCAGCGGTGGACCGCGACGAGCCGCGCGGGGTAACGCGCCTCGTGGTAGAGGTCGACGATCGCCGCCCACGCCTCGTCCGGAGCCCTGACGAGCGCGTCGGCGATCACCGGGGCGCGCCGCTCGCGGCCGAGCGCCGCGATCCCCATGGCCACGACCAGCGACGGCGTGATGCGGAGCGCGCCCTCGCCGGACAGGCGCAGCAGCGGCATCGCCTCCTCGACGGTCCGCTCGGCGAACCGCACGCCGCGGCAGACGGCGCGACCCACGCGCAGCGCCGGGATCGGGTGCACCACGTCGAAACCGAACGGGCGATCGAGCTCAGGATCGTCAAGCTCCCCGTCGGTGAAGGGCCCGATCTCGAGCAGGCTCGACGGGGCGACCTCGAACGGGGCGCCGCAGTTCTCGCAGGTGTACGCGCCCGGCTCCTCGGGGACGACGCCGGCCGACGCGAGGAGCGCGCGCAGGACATGGGCGTCGGCGAGCGGGAGGTCGAGCGGATCCAGCGGCGCGCCGCGCGCGTCGGTCAGGACCGACGGGCCCGCGAGGACCTGCACATCGCGCGCGCACCTGCCGACGGAGGAACGCTCGTCGCCGCCGCGTCCGCCGGGAGCGCCGAAGACGGTCTCGGCCTGGGCGCGCACGGCCGCGTCCGACAGGCGCGCCACGGTGCCGGAGGGGAGGTGAACCTGAGCGGGGAGCTGGTGTTGCGCGGACCTCGGCATCGCTCGGCGGCCTATAAAGAAACGCGAGCGCGCCTTCCAGCACGGCGCGGCCTCGTCCGGCCTGGTGCTCCGCCGCGGGCAGCTGTCGTCAGGGGTCCTCGGTCACCGGCGAGCCGCCGGGGGCGCCCTCGTCGGTCGGAGCGGGCGAGCCCCACGCTTCGCGCGCCCTGTCGGCGCCGGGACCCCTGTCGGCGCCGGAGGGCTCGCGCGCCGCGCGGCCGCCGTCGATTCCGGCGGCGCTGGCGAGCTCGGCTGCCACCGCGGCGGAGAGCGAGCCTCCGCTGAGCGGAGACGCTCCCGCGACGACGGACACGGGCGACGGCTCCGACGACAAGCGATCGCGGCGGCGATCTCGACCGAGCACCGGCGCACGCTCGCCGTCGCCGGCCGGATCCGGCGCGGCGGCGCCCACGCGATGCACGGTGGCGCGGAGCTGCATGCGCCCGAGCGACAGGCTCGCCGCGCTGGCGGGCGGCACGCTCGACGAGGGCTCCGCGCTCACCGGGATGCCCTTCCCGAAATCGACGTTGCCGACCGTCTTGCCGGACGCAATCTCGATCACCATCATGTTGCGCCCGTCCGATCCGGGCCGGCCGACGCCTGAATCGCCGTAGATGGGGACGTAGGCGACTTTGCCGTCG
>JAICEP010000539.1 GCA_025924095.1 Sorangium sp. | reverse complement strand
CGGCGACCGACGAGAGCAGCATGAAGCGGTGTCCGAACGCGTGCTCGGCGCGGAGCACCGAGCAGAGCTTCGCGAGCTGGTCGTCGGCGTCCCGGCAGACCTCGCGCTCGAAGTCCCTCGCGGCGTAGTCCGGCGGGAAGAGATCGGCCTTGCTGAGGGCGAGGATCCACTCCCGCGGGAAGCTCACCTCGTCGCCCGTGGCGGCGCTCGCCCGGCGCAGCCGGTCGCACTCGTCGGCGAAGTGCTCGAAGAGCCACCGGATGTACCCGGTGCCCTCGTTCCGGTACTTCGCGCCGTCCGCGAGGAGGATGCCCACCTGGCTCATGCCGAGCCGGAGCAGGCCCTGGCGCATCGCCTCGCGCTCGTCGGCGTCGACCGGCTCGTCCTCCCACCAGCGCCCGGGGTAGTCGTACCAGTGAATGCGGAGCGCCGGATCGGGCAGGTCCCTCGGGAAGAAATCGAACTCGTACTCGTCGAAGCGCGTGCTGCCGTCCGGGAACCTGCCGTCTTCGAGGCGGTAAAAGCGCCCGAGGAGCTGGTTGCCCTGCGCCTTGTTGACCGCCTGGATCTTGTACGCGTACTCCTGCTGGAACGAGGGCTGGGTCTGCGCCCGGTAGAAGGCTGCGAGGAGGACCGTCTTGCCGGCGCCGGAGGCGCCGAACAAGGCGACGTGCAGATCGAGGGGCGGCATGACGGGATGCGTACGGGAGCGCGCGCCCCGGCACAAGCGCCGGCGCGCACGGCCCTGTGCGGCCGCGCGCGACGCGGCGGACGAGCGCGGCCGAGGCCGCCGCCCCGCCAGGACGCGCGGCAGCGTCCGCTCGATCCGAGCGCTACTCCACCTGCACTTCCCGCCGTATCACGCTCGCGCCGCCCCGCGTGTCGTGAACCACCGCCCACAGCGACACACGCCCCGGCTCCGAGGGCGGCGTCCACGTGGTCTCGTTGCCGCCGCGGGAGCCGGTCACCGTATCGCTCACAAGGCGCCGCGCCCCGTCGAACTCGCCCCCGTCCGTGTAATAGTCGACCCAGATCGCCTCGCGCACCGGCGGCCCGCCGAGCCCGGCGGCCTCCACGTCCGCCTCGGCGGCGCTGGACGGCACGAGCGCCTCGATCTCGTACGTCGTGCACTCGCCCTCCGCCGGCTCCGCCGGGCCGCAGCCCTGGGCCTGCGCTTCCTGTCGAACGCACCGCTGCACGACGGGCAAACCGCCCTCGCCCGGCGTGACCTCACTGTCCTCGAGCTTCAGCGTGAACCCGTCGATCGGCGGGTTCGTGTTCTTTCGTCTGTCCTTGAAGACGTACACCTGCGTGTAGCCCACGACGAAGCTGTCCGGGCCGAGCACCGACCCGTCCTCCCCGACGCATTCCAGCGGAAACCCGGCCTCCGCCGCCGCCGCCGCCACGCGGGTCTGGCCGGCGCACACGGTGAAGAACACATAGGCCGTCGAGTACACGCTCCCGGTCTCGGTCGGCTGTGCGCCCTCGAGGATGTCGTCGGGCAGGACCATCTTGAACCTGGCGTTGCCCGGCTCGCCGCTCTGCTCCGCGGTCAGGTCGTCCCGATCGAAGAGCCTGGGCGCGCCTTCCGTCTCCTCGTTCTCGCCGTTCTCCGCCGCGCCCCCGGGGGCGAACTCCCGCGCCGCGCCGAGGAGCTGCGGCAGACACCCGATGTGCTCGTCGATCCCGACAGGCGGGTTCACACAGCCGCCCAGCCACATGATCTCGACCGGGCGCGGGCCGGCGCCGGCGCCGGGCGCGTCGGCGTAGGTCATCTCGAACGTCACGCCGTCGCCGAGCGGCGTCGCCACGTACGGGGTGTCCGTCGTCACCGCGAGGACGCGGAGCCCCTCCACCTCGGACGATGGTGCGAAGTTGGCCCCCGCGCAGCAGGGGATGCCCAGGGCCAGGGTCGCGAGCGCGGCGAGCAGCGCGCGGCGCGCGGGCGGTGCGGTCCGTTTCATCAGAAATCTCCTCGCAGCCCGAGCGTGGGCAGGAAGGGGAGCCCCGTCACGTACTCCCGCTTCGTGTAGTTGAAGTTGTAGCTGATGCCCTCCGCGGCCATGTAGTTGTAGACGTTCTGGATGTCGAGGTAGAGGCCGAGCTGCCACGTCTTGAACTTCCACGTCTTGTCGGCGCGGAGGTCGAGCTGGTGGAACAGCGGCATCCGCTCGCTGTAGTCACCCCCGAGCGGGATGGGCGAGTACCTGGCCGAGGACGCGTGGTAGATCGCGTTCACCCGGTTCGGATTGCACCCCTTCTTCTCCGGATCGCAGACATAGGGCGTCTGCAGGTTGCCCGACACGAGGCGGAAGCGCGCGCCGAGCTCCCAGCCGCGCCCGAGCCGCACGCTCCCGAGCACGGTCAGCACATGCGTCTGATCGAACTGCGTGAGGTGCTCCTCCTCGTCGGGACCATCCTTGCGCACCGACCGCGAGAGGGTGTAGGCCGCCCAGCCGAAGAAGCGCTCGTCCGGCTTGTACTTCAACAGCAGCTCGCCGCCGACGGCGTACCCGGTGCCGTCGTTGGCGTAACCGTCCTTCTCCGGTGAGAAGACGACCAGCCGATCGAGCTGCTTGTAGAACCCGTCCACCGTCACGTCGAGCTGCGGCGTGAGCTCCTGCTCCACGCCGAGCCCGTAATGGACAGCGCGGTTCGACTTGAGCCCGGCGGTGCCGAACGGCTCGATGGTCTCCTGGAACTGAGGCGCCTGGTGATAGAGCCCCACGCCGCCCTTGGCCGTCGTCCGCGGGAAGTCGCTCCGGATGTCGTAGCGCGCGTTGACCCGCGGGCTCACGTCGACCGTGCGCGTGTCGAGCGAGTAATCGACGCGCACCCCGGGGACGATCCGCGCGCGCGCCGAGGGGACGACCTCGAATTCGGCGTACGCGGCAGGCCGCGAGTACGCGCCGTTGAACGATTGGTCCTGCATCGGGGCGAGCGAGAACGGCTGGTTCGACGGGTGGCCGGCGGGCTGCTGCGACGGCGCGCGGACATTGACCGTGGCGACGCCGCCGGAGAGATCGGTCCCGACGTTCATCGTGAGGTACCGCGCGAACCGGTGCGACAGCTCCAGCCGGAGGTCGAGCGAGGTCGAGGTGACGTTGAAGGTGAGGGGAGAGGCCTCGAAGTCGACGACGTCCCGGCCGAGGGCCATCGACCAGAGCAGCCGATCGCGGCTCCCCAGGCGGTTCTCGTAGCTGAGCTGGAAGCGCTGAAAGGCCGTGTGAAACCCGAAGTTGCCCGTCAGCGCCGGCTCGTCCTCGGGCGGGTTGTCCAGGGTGATCTTGAAGGCGTCGTCCGATCCATAGAAGCTCGCGCGCACGCGCTCGCTCGCGGAGGGGCGGCCCTCGAGGACGAACTGGTAATCGTAGTAGACCGGCGCCTGGGTCACGCTCGATCCCGCCTCCTTGAGCACGGGCCCGAGCCACGCGTCGACCCAGCTGCGGCGGCCTGCCGCGATGAACGTCCAGTCCTTGAGGTACGGGACGGGGCCCTCGAGGAGCACGCGCCCGTCGATGAGATCGAGCTGGACCACGCCGTGGTACTTGCCGTCCTGCTTCGGCGAGCGGAGCCCCACGTCGACGATGCCGCCCATGGCGCGGCCGTACACGGCGCTGAAGTTGCCCGGGTAGAAGTCGATCTTCTCGAGCATCTCGGTCGGCACGACCGAGGAGAGGCCGCCGAAGTGGTAGATGATCGGCACCGGGGTGCGATCGATGAACGTGAGCGTGTCCTGGGGCGCCGACCCGCGCACGATGAGCAACCCGAAGCCGCTGCGCGCGACGCCGGGCAGGCTCTGCAGCGAGCGCAGCGCGTCGCCGCCGGTGCCGGGGATGCGGTCGATCTCGCGGCGCTCGATCGTCCTCCGGGTCACCTCGCGCGGCGGGCGCTCGCCCTGCACGGTCACCTCGATGCCCGGCGGCTCGCCGTCCGTCGGCGCCGCGAGCGAGATGCGGTAGCGCACCTCGATCGCCTCGCCGGCCGCGATCTCCTCGTCGGCCGCGAACGGCTCGAACCCCGGGGCGGCGACCTCGACCCGGTACTTGCCGGGGGGGAGGTTCTTGAAGCGGAACTTGCCGCCCTGGTCCGTCTTCGCCTCCTCGCGGCCGCCGTCGGGGCGCACGAGGGTGACCGCGATGTCCGGGAGCGGCTCGCCGGTGCCCGCGGACAGGACGGTCCCGACCACCGTCTCGACGTCGGCGGGCGGCGCCGGCGCGGCCGCGTCGGCGGGCTTCGGCGTGAGCGTGAACGCGTAGCGGTAGAGGATGCGCGACGCGGCCGGCGTGCCGTCCGGGCGCCGCGCCGGCTCGAACTGGAGGCCGGGCGCGGCCGCGAGCGCGGCCTCGTCGAAGCCGTGCCCGCCCGGCGTCGCGACCTCGGCCTTTGTCACGCGCCCGGTCCGGTCGATGTCGAGCTTGAGGATGACGCTCCCCTCGACGCCGGCGCGCTGGGCCTCGATCGGATACGCGGGCGGGGAGTACGTGATCAGCTTGGGCGCGCTGATGGCGACGGGCGCCGGCGGGGCCGTGCCCGGCTCGGGGACGATGACCGCGCCGGCGCCGCCGCGCGGAACGGAGGCGCCGCCCGGGTCGCCCTCGGCGGCCGGAGGAGGCGCGGGCGGAGGCGCGCCGGCGGGCTGCGCGAGCGCTGTGCTGCCGGTCATCACGACCGCGAGCAGCAGCGCTTCGGAGACGAGGAGGTGCATCGCAGAGGACGCTGTGGAAGCCATGCGGCTCGCCCTCTCGCATGGCGACGCCGGGGCGAGAAGACGCATAAGGCAGGCGGGACCGTGCTTCCGGGATCGGGCGCCGCGCGCGTCCGCGGATGGCGCGCTCTCCGGCTGCACGCCGCGCTCTCCGGCTGCGCGCCGCGCTCTCCGGCTGCGCGCCGCGCTCTCCGGCTGCGCGCGGCCCGCTCAGCCGCCGACCTCGGCCACGAACCGGCTCACGTCGTCGCTGTCGCCCACGAGCAGCAGCGTGTCGCCGTCCTGGATCACGTAGTCCGGTGTGGGTGCCTCGAGCCGCGGCTTGTCGCCGGGTCGCTTGTTCGTGTGCGGCCGCACGCCGAGCACGTTGATCCGGTACCGCTGGCGGATCTTCGCGCTGGCGAGCGTCTGTCCGACGAGCGGCCCGTGGGCGTCCCAGGGGACCACGCGGTAGTGGCTCGCGAGGTCGAGGAGGTCCTGCGCGAGCGGCATGGTGATGTCCGCGCCGACGCGGCGACCCATCTCGGTCTCGATCTGGATGACGCGGGTCGCGCCGACGGCCCGCAGGATGTCGGCCTGGCGATCTGTGGCGGCGCGCGCGATGATCTCGCGCACGCCCATCCGGACGAGCGAGGCCACGCAGAGCACGGACGGCTCGAAGTGCTCGCCGAACGTCACGATCGCGGTCTCCGCGTACTGCGCGCCGATCCCCTCGAGCACCTTGGGGACCGTGGCGTCGCCGATGAACGCGGCCGAGGTCTTGTCCTTCACGGCGTCGACGGCCTCGGGGTTGTTGTCGACCGCGATCACCTCGGCCCGGTTCTTCCACAGGGTCTCGACGACCGACGTGCCGAACCGGCCGAGCCCGATGACAAGGACGCTCTTCGATTTCATGGTCTCCGGTCGCGCGCCGCTCCCTCGCGGCGGCGCCGCGAAGGTCGCACGGATGCGCGGCCAGCGCCACGGGTCGGGGCCGCGGCGCCCCCGCCGCGGCGCCGCCCCCCCCCGGGGCCGGCCCACAGG
>JAICEP010000538.1 GCA_025924095.1 Sorangium sp. | reverse complement strand
GGGTGACCAGCGCGCTCTCGAAGGGGCTCGCATCGCTCTCGGCCGCCGTCACGGTCCTCGGCATGGCCAGCGCGGCGCAGGCCACGCGCCCGCTCCGCAGGGTGCGCGGATCGCGTGGGTAGAGCGACGCTCGGGTGGCGGGTAAGCGAACGGGTCGGGACGTCACAGAAAAATAATCTGAAAATATCTGAAGGGTCACTCCCCGTGGCGGCATGAAGTGCGCAGAGCTCCCCGAATCGGGCGGCGGGGAGCGCGCCATCAGCGAGCTCAGGCGTAACTTTACTCCAATTCTACTCGGCGAATCCATGCCCGCGGGTCGTCGACGCCGTCGACACGAAGCAACAAGCAAGAGTTCGCGCCGCACTCGCAGGGTCCACACGTTCATTTAGAACGCCTCTTGAAACCTCCCGTCGCCAGGCAGCCCTCGGCTACCCGGCGACGGGAGGTTCCGAGAGGCGCTCATAGTGCATTTACGTAGAATAATTATAGATAATTAGAATCTGGAATCGATCGGCTCCGCGCGATCGGGCATGGGCTCGGATTGCGCCGGTCAGTCCGACGCTCCGGGGTAGGACGAAAAGGCGGTGGACGTGGTGAAGATCGTACAACAACGGTGCGTGGCGGCGCTGGCGGCCGCCTCGCTGGGCTGGGTGTCTGGCTGCGCCACCGAGGCGCAGTCCCTGGTAGATGAGTCGATCACGGGCACGGCCGCGCCGGCGATCATCGGGGCGAACGTGACCGAGGTCCTCGTCTACGACAATCCGGACCTCGCAGATGACCTGCCGCGCGAAGTGCCGGTCGTCGTGAGCTTCAAAGACAACAAGCCCAACGTGGTGTTCCAGATCGGCTGCGGCTCGAACTACGGGCCGCTGCTGGAGGGCTTCGGGTACCCGCGGACCCTCGACCTCAACCAGGCCGCGTTCTACGACTCGTTTGACGCCATGAAGGCGCAGATCGAACGCGACGCGGGCGGGCAAGTCCCCATCCATACGCTGCGCTGCGACGCAGATCCCAACGTCACGCGCCAGCAAATCTTCCAGGTCTACCGGCGCGTCGACGCCGATCTGGGGAAGGGCGAGGCCGAGTACTACCTCCGTCTCCGCGACGACCCCGGGACGATCTACAGCGTCGGCTGCAGCAACGTGCTCTCGGCGCTCTCGTGGACGAAGGCGGACGGCAGCAACCTCGAACAGGTGAGCATCCCCATCAACCGCGCCGTCCTCGACGTCTGGAAGGCACAGGAGATCGCCGCGCGGGAGATCAACTGCCACTCGAGCACCGGGCGAGCGCTCCCGCGGGCACGCCGCGATCTCCCGCAGCAGCCGAGCGAGAAGAGCTACACCGCCGAGGCGGAGCTCTACCTGGTCCGCTACCCGTTCACCGGGATCAGGACGCGCGTGACGCCCTACCTGATCGCCGGCGGGAAGGGCTACGCGATCAACTGCGGCTCGAACGCAGACATGATGAAGCAGGCCTTCGGCTTCGACCCCGCCGCGACGCTCGAGGAGCTCTCGACGAGCGACCCGCGCTTCACCGCCTCGGATCCCGACCGGCAGCCGCACCTCGCCTGCGACAGGAGCGTGAAGATCTTCCAGACCGCCGACCAGTCGCCCTCGGCGCGCTATCTTCAGCTCGACGGCGGCAAATCGCTGGTTCGCTTCACGTGCCCGAGGGCGGCGAGCTTCTTCGCCGAAGGGGCGCCGGCGGCGCAGTCGATCCCGAGGGCGGCCGTGCCGTATCTCTTCGTCGACCCGAACGCCCCGGCCAGCCAGTCGCGGATGCTGGAGGTCGGGTGCTGGGGCCCCGGGCGCGCCAGGATGGCGCAGCTCTTCTTCTGGGTGTTCGGGCGGGAGCCGAGCGACGGAGAGCTTGAGAGCACGACGTCGCTCTACGAGGAGCTGCACAGCGGCACGGGCGACCCGAGAGAGGCCGAGGCCCAGACGATGGCGTCGCTCGCCTTCGCCGTCGCCGCCGGCCTCACCGACCCGCTCAACGACATCCTCGGTCGCGCCGTCGGCAACGGGAAGAGGAGCAACCCGCGCCGCACGAACCTGGACGGCGGGCGTGTCTTCGGCGAAGAGCGGACGTACTTCACGAACGAGATCAACGAAAGCGCCGATCAGGCGTTCCGGTACGGCCTCTACAGGTGGGTGAACGACCGCGTGGTGAACGCGACGCCCCCGTCGCGTGACGAGCTCAACGCGAGCTACGATTGGGCCTTCGGATGCGGGCAGACGCCCGTGACCGTCGGCGCGTGCCCCGCGCCTGAAGGGGTCGCGTGGTGGATCAGCGAGTTCTACGAGCCCGCGAACAAGGACAAGAACTATACGCGACGCTCACTGGAGGCGGAGCACGCGAAATATCTCAAGAAGTGCTCTGATCGCGCCAGCGGCTGCTTCTACGAGATCGAGAACGTCACCTCGCGCGCCTGCCACAGGAGCGGCAGATCGTGCGTCGGAGACGCGAGCTGGGCGGACTACATCGCGGCGATGATCCGTGATGGCTGGATCCCCGCGAACTACGCCTCCGTCATCTGCCTCGTGGAGACCGGCGGCAACCCTGGGGCCGATGCCTCGGGTTGCCGCAGAGAGCGCTGACGCCCGCCCCGATGGGAGTAACATCATGAAGATCCGCTATCTAAGCATCGTCGCCGGCGCCGCTTGCGTCGTCGGCTCGGCCGGCGCCGCGCACGCCGCCATCGCCCCGCCTCCGGCGTGCGGGGCGGCGGCCTCGGAAGGGTCGGTGTTCACGCAGAACAAGCGCCTCTGTTACGAGATGCTCGCCGCTCGCGGGAACTACCAGGAGATCGTCGATCTCATCGAGGTGGAGAGCCTCGGGCTCACGCCGCAGGAGCGGTACTTCCTCGGGACGGCCTACTTCGGGCTGTCGAACCGGACGGGCGCCGACAGCCTCCGGTGCCACGCCGCGGTCCGCGCCAGCGAGCTCCTCGAGGCGTTCCTGACCGAGCAGCAGGTGCTCTACCGCGAGCAGCACTCGTTCGGCACGTCCGACGACATGAAGTACTCGTACCACGCGACCAAGATGATGGCGGCCCTCAAGTCGGTGAAAGGGTGCGAGGACTCGTCGCACACGCCGGCCAGCCTGGAGCGCTACGGCCGGCGGTACGCGGTGGAGCGCCTGCGGGGGCTCTTCTACAAGACGTCGGGGCCGGACGCGCTCCGCGATGGCTTCGGCGAGAAGATGACGCAGCTCGGCGACCAGATGAAGGCGTTCGTGGCGACGGCGTCCAGCGTGGAGACGCGCTACGGCCTCAACCTGACAGAGGTCGACGTGGGGCGGCAATACCTCTTCGGGATCCGCGACCGCATCAACGGCCTCTTCGGAGCCGATGCGGTCAAGGTGGCAGAGCAGCCCGTCGGGGGTGACGAGTCGTTCCCCAGCTTCGTGTACGACGCGACGTGGAAATCGCAGATCCTCGGCACGATCGGCGCCAAGAGGACCCACTTCACGGATCTCATATCGCCGGAGAAGCGCGGAGAGATCGCGGTCATCGAGGCGGAGATCATCGCCGCGATCGGCGGCATGTCGATGGAGGATTACGTGAGCCGCAAGGAGCGAACGGTGATTGAGCTCAGGGATGTCTCGACGTCGTTGATCCTGGCCACGAACTTCTGGACGGCGATGGAGGCGCCCGAGCAGACCGGCAGGGCCGCGCTGAACGACGCCCTCTCGAAGCCTAACCGGGACGAGCTCGCGCGGACAGCCGCGCACGTCGAGACGCTCTGGCAGGAAGGAATGGCGAGGTACTGCAATGCCTCGAGGCCGGCCTGGTACTGCAGGAGGACGCCGTGAAGAAGCGCGCTTGGCATGTCGTCCTGGCCATCGTGCCGCTCTCGGCGCTCGCGTCGCTCGCCTCGCACGCAGCCTCGCTCCCGACCCCGAGCGGCCCGGCGATCGAGGTGCCGTCGTTCGTCGATGTCGACGAGGCGTTTCGCCGGGCGACCGCGGGGCGGCCGCTCGATACGGCGCTCCTCTCCTTCGCCTCGAACGAGCTGCGCCCGCCGGCGTCGGGCGGCGGCAGCTCGGGCGGCGGCATCATCGAGGAAGACGTCATGCCGATCGAGGAGGTCACCGGATCCTCCACGACCGTGCGCCTCCTGCCCATCGCCGGCGTCGCGCCGGAGACGGCGCGCGACCTCCACCGCCGCGTCGCGCTCCTCGAGCTCCTCGTCGGCGCGCTCCGGAGCTACCGCGAGCCCGAAGGCGCCGCGGCGGGCCGGAGCGACGAGGTCCTGCAGATGGCGAACACCGCGCACCTCGAGCTCTTCGTGGCCCATAGCCTCGCGTACCTCGAAGGGCAGACGCGGGAGGAGAAGTGCCTGTCGTACCAGCGGGCGATCGAGCACGCGCGCTATGTCGGGTTCGGCGCCGACTTCGGCCTCCCCGTACCGGTTCGCGCCGGCTGGGAGACCCTCCTCGAGGAGGCCCGGACGTTCCACGCCGGGCCCTTCGCCGACCAGATCCCGGCGAACCTCTGCGCGATGCGCAAGGCGGTGCGCAAAGCCGAGGTCGAGTCGATGGTCCGCGCCGGCATCGACCAGCGGATACGCCTGCGCGTGGAGGCGGAGATCGACGCGACGTCGCAGAGCCTCGCCGAGAAAGAGCGGCAGTACGCGGCGGCCCTCCGGGACTCGGCCGTGGAGCTCCCGACGCGCGAGATCTTCCTGCTCAAGAAGACCGTCGAGGACACGGCTTCGCTCTACGAGTTCGTGGAGCGCGACACGCTCGGCCTGGAGCGGGCGCCGGCCACGACGCCGCCGGGACAGCCGCTCATCTCGCGCCTCCGCGCGAAGCGCGGCGAGATCGATCGCATCCGCAACAACGCCAGCGCCGCCGGGGTCGACGCCGACGTGGCGGCGGCGCGCGCCACGCTCGAGCGCCACGCGGCGCTCCTCGGCGCCGTGGTGGAGACCCTCCGCGAGATCGCGCATACGCCCGGGCTCGACTGGGCGACCCAGGAGAGGCTCGGCGCGTGCGCGACGATCCCCGACGCGCTCACGCCGGAGAACTTCGCCGATTACGCCGGACGCGTCGACGCCTGTCTGACCGAGGCGGCGCGCGCGTACGGCGCGCTCAAGGACGCGGCGGGCGCGAGCGACCCGACCCAGATGGCCTTCGTCGAGAGAGTCTCGGGGCTCTCGAAGGCTTATATCGGGTACATCAATAGCCTTTAGTCCCGCGGCAAAGCTTGTTGGAGCAACGCATGAAACGACTGCTGTCTTCATTCGCCCTTGGCATCTTGCTGCTGCCTTCGCCCGCCCGCGCGCAGGAGGCGCAGGAGATCGAGTGCGTCCCCTCGAACGAGGCCGCGGTCCGCGCGGAGGTGGGGCGCCTCGTCTCGGAGCTCAAGATCGCGCAGTACCGCGCGAACATGGCGCTCCTCGAGGACAGCTTCGGCGATCTCGAAGCGCTCGTCGGCGCGAGGGGGACGTGCCCCGAGTCCATGACGGTGCGCGTCTGTGACGTCGAGTGCTATTACCAGCGCGCGAACGTCTATCGCTTCCGCGCCACGGGGCTGCCGCTCCTCAACGCGAAAGGGGGCGGGACGCCCGACGACGCGCTGACGAGCCCCGCAGAGCTCCTCGCGCAGGCCACGAAGGGGCTCGAGATCGTGGAGCAGGGGATCGCGCGCCTGCCGCGGCAGACGAGCTCGGGGACGGGCGAGGAGCAGAAGAACATCGCCTTCAACCGATATCTCAAGGCGATGGCGCAGCT
>JAICEP010000537.1 GCA_025924095.1 Sorangium sp. | reverse complement strand
TGTCGCTGCTGATCGCCGCCCTCTGCGTCGCGCTCGCCGCGCGCGACGAGCGCGGCTTCTGGGCGGCCGTGCTCGCGACCGAGCGCGAGGGCACCTCGAGCGCCTCGCGGGCGCCGGAGAGCCGGACATCCCCGGGGGCGCGTCAGGTTGACGCGAGCGACGACACTCGTTAAGCACGCCCTCGCCGCGCGGGCGATCCGCGCGCAGCGTTCCACCTGCCGCTCGCCGCCGGGACGGCGCGGGAGCCATCCGGTCCCGCCGGTCTCTCCTTCACCGGGCCCCGCGGGGCGCGACCCAGGCTCGCGAGGCGCGCTGTGGGGCACGCACGGGAGAGTCCTCATGCATCGTCGCGATCTCGTCTCGCTGTCCGCTCTCGCGCTCGCCGCGCTGACGCTCGGCGCCGGGTGCCCCGAGGAGCCCGCGAGGCCCGCCGGCGGCACGGCGGCGACGTCCACGGCCGTCGCGCCGGCGGCCTCGGCCGAGGCGCCCAGCGCGGCGCCGCAGGCGGCTGAAGCGCCGAAGGCGACGGGACAGGCGGCCGCGCCGGCCGCGCCCGAGGGCAAGGGGACGATCCAGGGGGTCGTCAAGCTCACCGGCAAGCCGGTCGAGATGAAGGTCCCGGCCGCGCGCAAGGACGCCCCGATCTGCCAGGACAAGGACGTCGTGTTCAACGCCGTCGTCGTCAACGACGGCAAGCTCAAGGACACCTTCGTCCGCATCGCGGTCGGGGGCGTGCAGGGCGGCTGGAAGGCGCCCGACACCCACGCCGTGGTCGACCAGAAGGACTGCATGTATGAGCCGCGCATCCTGGGCGTGGTCTCCGGGCAGCAGGTCGACATCAAGAACAGCGACCGGACGCTGCACAACGTGCACTCCTACAAGGGCGCTGAGACGCTGTTCAACCAGGCGCAGCCGAGGGGCGCCGATCCGCTCACGAAGACGTGGAACGACGGCATCATCAAGCTCACCTGCGACATTCACCCGTGGATGCGCGGCTTTGTCGTGGTGACGGATCACCCGTTCTTTGCCGTGAGCGGTGATGACGGCTCCTTCACGATCGAGAAGGTCCCGGCCGGCAAGTACAAGCTCGAGGCGTGGCACTCCCGCTATGGGCTGAAGACGGCCGACGTCACGGTCGCGGACGACAAGCCCGCCCAGGTCACGTTCACGTACGCCGGCACCGAGCCTGAGCCGGCGGAAAACAAGGACGAGCTCAAGGGCCTCTGGTGAGGTCCCCGGCGGCGCCTGCCGCAGGCGGCGGCGCGCCCGGGGTCGCCCGGCCGGCGGCGATCCGCGCGAGAAACGACCCTCCCTGCCGCGCTCGACGCGAAGAAGCTCGCTCGACGCGAAGAAGTAGGCGGACGGGCGCGCCGCGACGGTTGCCGCACGGCGACTCGTGCCCTAAAGGGAAGCGGCGACAACGGACGAACTCGACTCCCCGAGCCGCGTTGCGCGCGCTAGTGTCCCGGCCCAGATGCTGTTCTCCCCCGCCACCCGCGCTCAGGCGATGACGTCGTTTTCCGGCCTGGCTATCCCGCCTACAGGGGTCTCAGGAGATGTCGCGCGGGCACGCGGCGCGAGCGCCGGTCACGGCGGCGAGGTGCGCGCGTGACCATGAGCGTCGAGCCGGCCGCGGAGCGGGCCCCGGTCCCTTACATCCGCCAGGCCGAGCCTTCTGAAGGCGACGACTGCGCGCTTCCCACGAGCGCGCGCCCGCTGCTCAAGGTAGCGGCCGATCTCGTGAGCCTCACCAAGCCGCGCATCACGAGGAGGGTGGCCGCCACGATGCTCGGCGGCATGTGGGTGGCGAGCCGCTACCTCGGCGTCGGGCTGGGCGGACAGGCGGTCGACCGCGCGGCCGTGCCTGCGACCCAGCTCGCGCTGGCGCTGCTCGGGACGGTCCTCGTCGTGTCGGGCGCCAATGTGCTCAACATGTACATCGAGCGCGACACAGATCGGCTGATGGAGCGGACGCGGAGCCGCCCCTTGCCGGCGCGGCGGCTCGCGCCGGAGGTGGCGCTCTGGTTCGGGATCGCGCTCTCGGCCACGTCGCTTCTGCTGCTGTTCGTGGGGGTGAACGCCGTCACGGGCGCGCTCGCCGCGCTGGCGCTGCTCAGCTACGTGCTCGTCTACACCCCGCTCAAGCGCAGGACGACGCTCTCGCTGCCGATCGGGGCGATCCCCGGCGCCATCCCGCCGCTGCTCGGGTGGACGAGCGTCACCGGGCAGATCGATGCGCCCGGCTTCATGCTCTTCGCGGTCATGTTTCTCTGGCAGATCCCGCATTTCCTCGCGATCGCGCTCTTCCGTCAGGACGAGTACCGGCGCGCGGGGCTCAAGGTGCTGCCCCTGGAGAAGGGAGATCGCACAACGCGGCTCCACATCGTCGGCTATCTCGCGCTGCTCGTGCTGGCCTCGGTGCTCCTCTTCCCGCTCGGCGCGGCGGGCCCGGTCTACCTCGGCGCCGCGGTCCTGCTCGGCGCTGCCTTCTTCGGGCTCGGCGTCAGCGGCCTCCGGCCGGGCACCGGCGCCCCCTGGGCACGACGGGTCTTCTTCGCCTCGATCGTGTATCTGGTGCTCCTCTTCGCCGCGCTGATGATCGGCGCCTGAGCGGCGCCCGGCCGCCTTGACGCGCCAGGGACCGGCCCTTAAGCGTCCTCGGATGGTTTCAATGGAGCCGACGCGCCCGGCGAACGGCGCTCCTCCGACCGCGGAACCGACCGATGAGCTGCTTCCGGAAGGCCGCGGCCCCGCGCCGGCACCTCGGCGCGGGGCGCTCACCGGCAGGCCGCTCTTCTGGATTGCGCTCGTCGCGCTGGTCGGGCTCGTCGTGCCCTTCCTCGTCGGCCGCGCGATCCGTGGCCAGGCCGCGGAGCCGCCCGCGATCCGCATCCCCCTGCCGGCCTTCGAGCTGACGGATCAGCGGGGCGAGCGGTTCGGCCTGGAGCAGCTCCGGGGCCGGGTGTGGATCGCCGACTTCATCTTCACGACCTGCCCGACCGTCTGTCCCAAGCTCACGCAGCGCATGAAGGAGATCGACAAGCGAGGGCGCGATCTCGGTGACGCGCTGCACCTCGTGACGTTCACCGTCGACCCGGAGAACGACACGCCGGAGGTGCTCGCGGCCTACGCGGCGTCGCAGGAGCTCCCGCTCGAGCGCTGGACGTTCCTGACAGGCCCTCTCGATCAGATAGAGTCGACGATCATCAAGGGCTTCAAGATCGCCATGGGAAAGACGGAGTCGAGCCCTGGCCTCTTCAGCATCTTCCATGGCGAGCGCCTTGTGCTCGTCGACCAGGAGGGCGTGATCCGCGGCTATTACGAGGCGAACGACGAGGGGATCCCCGCGATCCTGCGCGACGCCGGCGCCCTCGTGAAGCAGCGGTGACGCGCTCGGGCTCGCCTCACGCCTCGATCGCGAGCCGCTTGATCATCTTCTGCAGGCCGAACCTCGACAGCCCGAGCAGCTTGGCCGCCTGCGTCTGGTTCCCGCGCGTGCGCTCCAGCGCGTCGCGCACGAGCTCCGTCTCCAGCGCGTCGATCCTCCCGCGGACGTTGAGGCCGAGCTCGCGCGGCGCCGCGCCGCCGCCCTGCGCGACCTCGGGCGACAGGTGCTCCCGATCGATGGTCCCATCGCAGAGCACGATCGCCCGCCGGATCTCGTTCTCCAGCTGGCGCACGTTGCCGGGCCACCCGTAGGCCGAGATCCGCTCCATCGCCCCGCGCGTGACCCGGACCGGTCCGCGGCCGTGCTTGGAGACGAGGTGCTGGACGATGAGCGGCACGTCGGTGGCGCGCTCGCGCAGCGGCGGCACCCGGATCGTGATGATGTTCAGCCGGTAGAAGAGATCCTCGCGGAAGGCGCGGGCGCGGACCAGCGTCTCCAGATCGCGGTGGGTCGCGGCGACGACGCGCACGTCGACCTTGCGCGTCCGCTCCGAGCCGAGCGGCCGCACGAGGCCGTCCTCGAGGACGCGCAGCAGCTTCGTCTGCATGGCGAGGCTCATCTCGCCGATCTCGTCGAGGAACAGCGTCCCCCGGTCCGCCACCTCGAAGAGCCCGGCGCGCGGCCGATCCGCGCCCGTGAACGCGCCGCGCACGTGCCCGAAGAGCGCCGACTCGAGCAGCCCCTCGGGGATCGCGCCGCAGTTCTCGCTCACGAACGGGTGCGCCGCGCGCGGGCCGTTGTGGTGGATGGCCCGCGCCACGAGCTCCTTGCCGCTGCCGGACTCGCCGCAGACGAGCACCGGCACCTCGGACGCGGTCACGCGGTCGACGAGGCGCAGCATCGCGTGCACGGGCTCGCTCTCGCCGATGATGGCGTCGTACCGGTAGCGCGTGTCCCGGCCCCCGCGCGCCCTGGCGAGCTCGATCGCCGCCGCGTCGAGCTCCGCCTCGCGGCACGCGAGCTCCTCGGCGAGCCGCGACGACGCGCGCTCCGCGCGGCGAACGGCGCGGCGCAGCTGCACCTGGGCGCGCGCGTCGGCGATCGCCAGCGCCGCGACCGACGCGATGGTGCGCGCCCACCGGAGCTCCTGCGCCCCGAACGCGCCGCGGCGAACGCGATCGTCGAGGTAGACGACGCCGAGCGCCTCGCCGCGCGCGATGAGCGGCACGGCCAGCACGCTCCGGAGCTTCAGCGCGTGCACGCTGCGGTGCACGCTCGGCAGCTCCCCCGCGGCGTCGACGGCGACCACCGGCTCGCGCGCCTCCAGCGCGCGGCGCGCGAGCGTCTGCGACAGCGCGAGCTGCTCCGCGCCGAGGCGGGAGCGCGCCAGGTTGCGCGCGGCCCGCGGGACGAGGCGCCCGTTCGGGGCGCGCATGAGCAGGAGCCCCCGCTCCACCCCCGTCCACAGCACGAGCGCGTCGACGACCCGATCGAGCAGCGGCGTGAGCCGCTCGCGTTCGCCGAGCGCGCCGACGAGCGCCTCCAGATCGCGCGCCTGCTCGGGGCCGAGGCCGCTCTCCGGCAGCGCCCGCGCGCGGGCGACCCACGGCAGCGACCGGACGGCGCCGGAGAGCCCCGGCGAGGTGGAGGAGGCCCCTGCCGAGCCCGCGTCCGCGTTGCGCCTGCAGAGCTCGCGCGCGGCCTCGGCGAGCGCCGCGAGCACCCGGTGCGCGACGTCCGTCTGCCCGGTCTGGACCGCGAGCGCGTGCGCCGCGGCGAGCGCCGGGCCGCGCGACGCGATCGGCGCGCGGGCGCCCGCGAGCGAGGCGAGCGCGGCGAGGACGCGGTCGCTGCGGCCGCCGTGGGTCGCCGAGCGCGCCGCGCCGCCCTGTCCGCTGTCCTCGGCGGGCGCGTCGCCGACGTCGTCCGCGGCGCGCGCCGCGCGCGCCCCCCACCAGTCGAGCCGCGAAGCCGCGGCGAGATCCGGGCCGCTCGCGAGCTCGTCGAGCTCCACGACGCGGGCGCCAACGAGCTCGCCCGCGCCGTGGCGCAGGCGCCGCGCGGCCGCCCGGAGCGCGTCGTCCGCCGAGCCGCCGGCGAGGAGCGCCGCGGCGCGCTCCGCCGCCGCGCGCGCGTCGAGCCGCGAGCCGACCTCCGCGCTCGCGACGCCGCCCCCGCGCGTGGCGGCCACGTCCGCGATCGCCCAGAGCGCGTAGGCCTCCGCCTTCGTGTCGCCCGCGTCGCGGGCCCGGGCGATGGCGTCCTCGGCCATCTGGCGGGTCTCGTGCGCGAGGCCCGCGGTGGCGTAGGCGGCCGCGCACGCGAGCAGCGCGCGCGCCCCCTGGGCT
>JAICEP010000536.1 GCA_025924095.1 Sorangium sp. | reverse complement strand
ATCTGATCGTCCAGGAGCACATCGCGTGCGCCGTCGTCGATCTCGTGTCGTTCCACGGGTTCGCGGACGAGCGGGGGGAGCTGCTCGCGTGGTTCTGCGGGCGCAAGCTCCGCACCTACCCGGCCTTCGCCGGCGAGAGCGCGATCGTCGAGGTCACGGGCGACGAGGCGGTCGCCGGGGTCGGGCGCGAGGTCGCCGGGAAGCTCGGGCTCAAGGGGCCCTTCAAGATCGACCTCGTGCGCGACGCGAGGAGCGGCGCGCTCTACACCCTCGAGGTCAACGCCCGGTACACCCTCTGGAACCACGTGGGCGCCGCGGCGGGCGTCAACCTGCCGCGCGTCGCGTACGATTACCTGGCCCTGGGCCGCCGCCCGGCCGCGCCGCCGCGCGCCGCCCCGGGCCACCGCTGGCTCGACGTCTACCGCGTCTATCGCGCGTTCCGGGAGCAGCGCAGCGGCGCGCCCCTCGCGGCCTGGATCGGCTCGGTCGCGGGGGCGCACACCCTCTATGACGCCTTCGCCTGGGACGACCCGAAGCCCTTTGCGCGATGGGTCAGCTCATTCCTCACACGAAAGGTGGCGCGCCATGCTCTACGGGATCATCGCGGACGTTCACGGTAACATCGAGGCCCTCTCGGCAGTCCAGGCGTTCCTTGCGGAGCGGGGCGTGCATCGCCTGATCTGCCTCGGGGATATCGTCGGGTACAACGCCGACTCGGACGCGTGCGTGCGCCTGCTCGCGCGGCCGCCGGTCCTCGCGATCGCGGGCAACCACGACCTCATCGCGATCGGGCGGCTGGGGGTCGAGCGCTGCGGCGCCAAGGCGGCCTTCGCGCTCCGGCGCACGCGCAGCGCGCTCTCCGCGGACAGCAAGCGGGCGCTCGCGCTGCTGCCCAAGCGGCGCGTCATCGAGGGCGAGATCGTCCTCGTCCACGGCGGCGTCGCCGACGTCTGCCAGTACATGGTGAGCCCCGTCCACATCGAGGAGAACGCGCTGCTCCTCCGCGAGCGCGAGCCGAGCGGGCGCATCTGCTTCTTCGGGCACACCCATGTCCAGGCGCTCTACGAGGTCGAGGCGGCGGTCGCGACGGCGCGGCCGATCGGCGAGCGCGTCTCGCTGGGCCGCGCGCGCCAGCGCTTCTTCATCAACCCCGGCTCGGTCGACGCGGCCCGGAGGAGCGAGAAGCTCGCGGATTTCGCCGTCTTCGACTCGTGGCGACAGGAGATCTCATTTCACCGGGTCCCTTATGATCACGAGCGCGCCGAGCGGCGCGCCGCCGAGGAGGGATATCGAATGACGTGGCTGGACACGCCCCTCGGCGCGGCGCGGGGGGCGCTCGCCCACCTGCGGCCGCGATGGCGCTGAAGGGGAGCGATGCCGCCGCCGCGCCGCTGCGAGGAGGGCCCGGGCGGGGCGGCGGACACGGGAGCGGGAGCGGGGTTGCCCGGAGGGGAGGGGAGATGTTGCGGTTTCATCTGGTGACCGAGTTCGCCGAGCTCTGCGCGATGCGCGGGGCGTGGGAAGATCTGATGAGGCGGAGCGGCTTGAACGAGCCGATGGTCACGCCGGACTGGACGCTCGCCTGGTGGCGCGTGTTCGGGGCGCCGGGCCGCTCGCTGCGCGCCGCGCTCTTCTTCGATGGGCCCCGCCTGGTCGGCCTCGCGCCGCTGCTCGAGCGCCGCTGCCGGCACCGCAGCGGCATCCCGTTCCGCCGGCTGGAGCTCCTCGCCTCGGGGGAGGACCAGGCCGACGAGATCTGCTCCTGCAACCTCGGTGTGATCGCCGAGCGGGGCGCCGAGGCCGACGTCGCGCGCGCGCTCGCCGGCGCGCTCACGGGCGCAGCGCTCGGCGCCTGGGACGAGCTCGTCATGCCGGCCATGCGCACCGACGGCGCGCTCGCCGTGCTCCTTGCGCGCGAGCTCCGGCAGCACGGCATCGACGCGCGGATCGAGGTCACCGACGTCTCACCGTACATCCCGCTGCCGTCCAGCTGGGAGGCGTACCTTGGCGCGCTCTCCACGTCGCGCCGCTACCTCGTGCGTCGCTCGATGCGCGACCTCGAAGCGTGGGCGGGCGGCGCGCTGACGCTCGAGCGGGCGAGGACGCGGGAGGAGCTCGCGCAGGCGCGGGCGATCCTGGTCCGCCTGCACGCCGAGCGGTGGTCGGCCGAGGGGCGCGCGGGCGTGTTCGCCTCGCGGCGCTTTCGCGAGTTCCACGACGAGGTGATGCCCGCGATGTTCGAGCGCGGCGCCCTCGACCTCGCGTGGCTGTCGGCGCGCGGCGAGCCCATCGCGGCGCTCTACAACCTCGTCTGGAACAACAAGCTCTACTTCTACCAGTGCGGGCGCAGGGTCGACCTGCCGAAGGGGCTCCGGCCCGGGACCGTGATCCACGCCTACGCCATCCGCGCCGCGATCGAGGAGGGGCGGCGCGAGTACGATTTCCTGGACAGCCCCTGCCAGTACAAGCTGGCCCTCTCGCTGTCGGCGCGGCCGCTCATCGAGCTCCGGGCCGCGCGACCCTCGGTGAACGACAGCGCCCGTCGCGCCGCGGAGCTCGCCGCGCACGAGCTCCGCGTGCTGAAGCGGCGCGTCCTCGCGACGTGGCGCGCCGCCGCCGGGTCGCTCGCGCGCGCCCCGGCGGACCGGCAAGCGCCCCCGTGCGGCGAGCCGGCAGGCGCCCCGGCGGACGGCGCGAGCCCCCGGCGGGAGGCGCGGGCGCGCGCCGCCTCGTCATGAGCCTTCTGCCGCGGCGGGCTCACCTGCTCTCTCGGCTGTACCTGCTCTGTCGGCTCGCCCGCGCGGCTCGACCGAGAGCTCGCCGGTGAGCACCGTCAGCGCGACCTTGATCGCGATCGTGAGCACCATGAGCCCCACGGCCCAGATGCCCGCCGTGATCTTCCACTCGGCCATCGAGGGCGCATACTCGACGATCTCGTGCAGGGTGCTCGGCACGAAGCCCGGGATGATGAGGCCCATGCCCTTCTCGATCCAGACGCCGGCGAAGGCGGCGACGCAGGCGGCGTCGAGCCAGGCCCGGCTCCTGCGGCTCGCCGGCAGGTGCAGGATCGCCGCGGAGGCCACGTTCAGCGCGACGGCCGACCAGATCCACGGCACGAGCGCGGCCTTGCCGTGCAGGCCGAAGAACAGGTAGGTCACCGCGGCGCCGTGCGTGCCGCCGGTGTAGAGCGACGTGAAGAGCTCCGAGCCCAGCATGAACAGGTTGAGCAGCACGGTCACGCGGAGCACGGAGGTGAGCGTGCGGATCGGCCCGTCGCCCACGCGGAACCGGGTCAGCCGGGCGACGAGCTGGAGCAGCAGGATCACGAAGGCGGGGCCCGTGATGAAGGCCGAGGCGATGAAGCGGGGGGCGAGCAGGGCCGAGTTCCAGAACGGCCGGCCGCCGAGGCCCGAGTAGAGGAACGCCGTCACCGTGTGGATCGAGACCGCCCAGCCGATCGACAGGAACACGAACGGCAGGTACCACCTCCTGTCCGGCTTCCTGCCGAGATACCTCGTGTAGATGAGGTAGCCCGAGATGTGCAGGTTGATGAGCAGGTAGCCGTTGAGGACGATGACGTCCCAGGTCAGCATCGAGATCGGCCAGTTGAACCGGCCGATCCCGGGCAGGATGTGCCAGAACCTGTCGGGGCGCCCCATGTCGGCCACGATGAACAGGAGGCACACGACGATGGCGGCGATCGCGAGCAGCTCGCCCAGGATCACGACGTCGTGCATCTCGTGGTCGTCGTAGAGATACGCCGGGATCACCATCATCACGGCGCCCGCCGCGAGCCCCACGCCGAAGGTGAAGTTCGCGATGTAAAGGCCCCACGAGACGTGGTCGCTCATGCCGGTGACCTGCATGCCCTCGGCGAGCTGGTGCGCCCAGGCGTTCGCGCCGACGAGGGCGATCGCCGTGAGCACGGTCATCCAGAGATAGAAGCGCCACGAGCCCTCGAAGCTCTGGCCGATGACCCGGAGCAGGAAGCGCGGATAAGTGATGGCGTGCGTGTCCTTGCGCATCGTGGCTCCGCTCGCTCAGACGTCGAAGAAGTAGAAGAAGCGCGGCCGCGTGCCGAGCTCCTCCTTGAGGACGAAGATCCGCTTGTTCTCGAGCACCCAGCGGAGCTCGCTCCCCGGATCCAGGAGGTTGCCGAAGACGCGCGCGCCCGTGGGGCAGGCCTCGAGACAGGCTGGCATCCGGCCCTCGCGCGTCCGGTGGAGGCAGAAGGTGCACTTTTCCACCACGCCCTGGGGCCTGATGCGGTTCGACAGGTAGCCCTGGTCCGGGTTGATCTCGTCGGCCGGTATCTCGGGCTTTGTCCAGTTGAAGCGTCGCGCGTGGTAGGGGCAGGCGGCCTCGCAGTAGCGGCAGCCGATGCACCAGTCGTAGTCGACGGCGACGATGCCGTCGGGCTCCTTCCAGGTCGCCTGGACAGGGCAGACACTCACGCACGGCGCGTTGTCGCACTGCTGGCACTGCACGGGGAGGTAGTACTTGCCCTTCGCGGGGACCGCGTGCTCGTACGTCGCGTTGCCCTTCTCCATGTCGAAGCTGCCCTGCTCCATCTCGAGCACGCGGATGTAGGAGTTGTTCGTGCGCCGATCGTGGTTGTTCTCCACGTGGCAGGCCTCGACGCACTTGCGGCAGCCGATGCACACGCTCAGGCTGAGCGCGTAGCCGAACTGCACCCCTTCCTGCGGGCGGACGTCCCGGATCGTCACCTCGCGGCCGTACTCCTCGCGCGTCTGCTGCTCGTGGCGGTGGATGACCTCGCCGATCTCGTCCCGGGTGAGCTCCTTGTAATGGCGCTGCAGGAACTGATCGAGCGAGAGATCCTTGCTCCACGCGCGCAGCGGCTCCATCGCGTGAGCGAAGGCGGAGGCGCCGAGCGTGCCTCCGAGCACCTTGAGCGCGACGCGCCTCGACGGCTGGGTCATTGGTGGGCTCCTTCTCCTGTGCCGTGATTCCCCACGAAGCGGTCGCGCGGGGGCAGGACGGGCGTCGAGGGCTGGAACGCGGGCACGTGGGGATCGTGGCAGTCGACGCAGTGGTTGCGCACCCGCGCGCCGCCCGCGTAGCTGCCGCTCATGCCGCCGTGCGCCCCCTTCGCGTAGTCGCGGTGCTGCGGGCCATGGCACTGCGCGCAGAGCTGCATGGCGTCGCGCATCGGGACGAGCGCGCCGTCGGCCTTGCGCAGCGTGTCCTGGTCGCCGATCACATGGCACGAGGCGCAGCTCAGCTCGCCGTGCTCGAACCGCAGCCCGACGTGGAACTCGTCGAGCGCCGCCGCCGAGGCCGGCAGCGCCTCCGGCCGGCGCAGCGAGTGGCACGTGACGCACGCCGCGCGGATCGGCCGGCCGAGGGAGTCCCGCTTGTCGGTGGGGACGCCGGAGAGCTTGTCAGGGCGATGGAGGGTCGCGGAGGCGACCGGCGTCGCGTCGAGCGCTGGGCGCAGCTCCAGCGGCTGGTCGCGATCCTTGCAGCCCGCCGCGTGGGCCAGGCACAGGAGGCCCAGTATCGCGGCGGCCCCGGGTCGATGAGGAAGAGAGGAGTGCACGGCGCCGTCCCCATCGCACGTCACGTGCCACCGCGCGCGTCCGGGGCGGCGCCGTGGCCCGCGACCCCGGCGGGGTGCAGGGCGCGCGCGTGGACGCACGGTTTGCGTGAGGCGCGGTCTCCGGGCGCCGTGGGCCTCCGGTGAGCCGCGGTGCGCGAGGTGCAATCCGCCGGTCTT
>JAICEP010000535.1 GCA_025924095.1 Sorangium sp. | reverse complement strand
CGGTGGTGGTTGTGGCGGGGGGGGTGGGGGCGGCGTGGCGGTGGGCGAGCGGGGGCGCGAGGGCGTCGCGCCGGTGGGGGCGAACGCGGAGCACAGATCGCCCTCCGGAATGTGCGGGACGGGGGCAGCTGACCCCGACGGCGTGTGTCAGGACGCCGCGGTCGAACGCGGCCGCAGCGTGTCCGGCGCGGGGGAGCCGGACGCGGGCGCGCGGGCCGAGCCGGGTTGCCGGCGGCGCCCGTTCAGTCGGCAGTTTCCTGTCACGAGCGCGACCTTGCGCGGCTTCGCCATGGACCCGACGGGGGGTGCGTTGCTGGCCGGCTCCTTCGAGGGCGAGCTCCGCTTCGGCGACACCCGGCTGGAGAGCGCGGGCGCGGCGGACGCCTTCGTGGCGAAGCTCGATGCGTGCGGCAATCCGCTCTGGGGCAAGCGGTTCGGCGACGCCGTGGCGCAGGGGGCCGTCGACGTCGCCGCGGGCAAGGGGGGCCACGCGCTCTTGCTCGGCGAGTTCTCCGGCACGCTCGATCTCGGAACGCGCCGGCTCACGGCGGCGTCGCCCTCGGGCGCCGATCTGTTCGTCGCGAAGCTCGGCCCGAGCGGCGCGACCCGCTGGGCGGCGCAGATCACCGCGGACGAGGACGCTATCCTGAGCGGCACGGCGCTCGCGGCCGACGGCGATGGCGGCGCGCTCGTGCTCGGCAGGCTCGAGGGGTCGGCGAAGGTCGCCGGCGTGCGGATCGAGCGGCGAGCGATCGGCGCCTTCGTCGTCCGGCTCGACGCCTCCGGCAACGTCGCGTGGGTCAGCCTGCCGCCGAGCGGATCGGACAGCGAGGAGATCGGCATCGAGGTCGACGAGCACCGCAACGTGTACCTCGCGAGCCAGGACGGGCGCGGCTCGGCGACGTTCGTGACGAAGCTCGACGACGGCGGGGATCTCGAGTGGCACCAGCGGTTCCGCGGCTCGTCGGATCAGCTCGAGATGGCGTTCGACCTCGCGGTGGCTCCGGACGGCGCCGCGTTGCTCTCCGGCAGCGGCGTCTTCGGCGATCCCGAGCTGCCGGGCGGGCCGCGGCCGTTCGTGGCCAAGCTCGACGACAACGGCGACGTGCTCTGGGTGAAGCGCTTCGACGCGCAGAGCCCCCGCCAGGTCACGGCGAGCGAGGAGGGCGTGGTGCTGGCCGGCGATGCGCTGTGCGAGGCGGCGGAGGATCCGGCGTCGTGCAGCGCGTGGGCGGCCGGGCTCAGCGCGAGCGGGGAGGAGGAGTGGACCCAGCGCATCGGCGCGGACGTCCGTGTCTCCGGGCTGGAGATGGACCCGTGGGAGCGGCCGGTGCTGGCCGGGTGGTTCCGGGGCACGATCGCGCTGGGGGGCGACGAGCTCTCCAGCGAGCAGGGCGCGCTCTTCCTGTCCCGCCTGTCCGAATCACGCTGACCCGCGCGCAGGCGCTGCGGTCCCGCGCGGGCGCTGCGCGGCGGGCGAGGCTCACAGGCCGAGCGCGCGGCGGATGTCGGCGGCGATCTCCTCGGGGGTGCCGCCGATGTCGACGCGGATCGCGTCCTCCGGCGGCTCCAGCGCGGCGAGCTGCGTCGTCAGGAGGCCGGGCGGCATGAAGTGCTCCGTCCGCGTCGCGAGGCGCGCGGCGATCAGCGCGGGATCGCCGGTCAGGTGCACGAGGCGCATCCGCGCGGGGTCGACGAGCAGCTGCGCGCGGTAGGCCGCCTTGAGCGCCGAGCAGGCGAGCACGGCGTCGCGCCCTTCGTCGAGGAGCCGGCGGATGCACGCCGAGAGCGCGGCGAGCCACGGCGCGCGATCGCGGTCGTCGAGCGGCTTGCCGGAGCGCATCTTCTCGACGTTGGCGGCGGGGTGGAGGTCGTCGGCGTCGATGAACTCCCATCCGAGCTCGCGCGCGAGGCGCGCCCCGACCGTCGTCTTTCCGGCGCCGCTCACGCCCATCACGATCGCGATCACGGGCGCCGCGCCCCTCCGAGGGCTGTCTCTCGGGCTCTCCGCATGGCGGGGTCGCATCCTATCATGCGCGGCTCCGTCCCGTGGCATCGCCTGCCGGCGCTCGCGCCACGGTGGGCCGGCACGCCGCCTGCTGAGCCGGGCGCATGCGTAGGCCTCCGATCTCTGTGGTCCTGTTGCCCTTCTCCCTGATCTTCGCCGGTTGCGTCTCTGACGGCACCGGGCCGGCGCCGCTGCCCTCGCCGTCCGGTTGCAGCGATCCGGACACCGCGGGGTGCGTCGTCGCCTCGGACAAGCAGCGGATCCGCGAGCCCGACGTGCCGGAGGCCGATGCCAAGGAGCTCGCCTCCGGCAACACGGATTTTGCGCTCGAGCTCTACCGTCAGGTCGGCGCCGGGCCGGGCAACCTCTTCTATTCGCCGTACAGCGTGTCGAGCGCGCTGGCGATGACGTACGCCGGCGCCCGCGGAGAGACCGCGGAGCAGATGGCGCGCGCGCTGCGCTTCACCCTGCCGCAGGAGCGGCTTCATCCGGCGTTCAACGCGCTCGATCTGGCGCTCGCGAGCCGCGGCGACGGCGCCGAGGGGCAGGACGGCGAGGGGTTCCGGCTCAACGTGGCCAATGCGATCTGGGGGCAGGTCGGCTCCTCGTTCGCGCCGTCGTTCCTCGACGTGCTCGCGGAGAGCTACGGGGCCGGGCTGCACGTCGTCGACTTCGTCCAGGCGCCCGGGGAGGCGCGGGGGATCATCAACGGCTGGGTGGCCGAGCGCACCGAGGACCGGATCAAGGACATCCTGCCCGAAGGCGCCATCCAGCCCGGGACCCGGCTCGTGCTGACGAACGCCATCTATTTCAACGCAGCATGGCAGTTTCCGTTCGAGGAGGAGGAGACGGCCCCCGGCGATTTCACGCTGGCCGACGGCTCCACGGTCTCCGTGCCGATGATGACCGGCAACGCGCAGGTCCGTTATGGCGAGGGCGACGGCTACGAGGCGCTGGAGATGCCCTATGACGGCGGCGAGCTGTCGATGGTGCTCGTGCTCCCGTCGGAGCTCGGGGGCTTCGAGGCGGGGCTCGACCGGGAGCGGCTCGATGGCGTCCTTGCCTCGCTCGGGTCGCGGAGCGTCACGATGACGCTGCCGAGGTTCGAGATCGAGTCGACCCTCGATCTCGTCCCGCCGCTCACCGAGCTGGGGATGCCCATCGCCTTCTCCGACCTCGCGGATTTCTCGGGGATCAACGGGCAAGGCGGGCTCACCATCAGCGACGTTCTCCACAAGGCGTTCGTCACCGTGAACGAGGCGGGCACCGAGGCGGCGGCGGCGACGGCGGTGGTCATCGGCGAGACGTCGGCGCCCGAGCCCGCCACCCTCCATTTCGACCGTCCGTTCCTCTTCCTCATCCGGGACCACGCGACCGGCGCGATCCTGTTCGTCGGTCGCGTGGTCAACCCGTCCGGTTGAACCGCCTCGAGGGCCTCGATGAGGCGCCCTTGTGACAGCGTGGCGTTTTGTCGCGCGGCGCCGCCGGGGGTGAAGGGCCGCGCGAGCGCCTCGTCAGTAGACGCGGGGGATGAGCCGCGCAGAGGTCCGGCGCGCGTAGTCGTCGTATTCGGGGAAGGTGTCGCGCAGCACGCGCTCCTCGTACCCCATGCGGATGATCTGCAAGACCACCTCGACCGCGTAGATCAGGAGTGCGGCGGTGGACGGATAGAGCAAGATCAGCCCGGCGCCCTGGATCACCGTCGCGAGGTAGACCGGATGGCGTACCAGGCGGTACGGGCCGCCCGTGACGAGGCGGCGCGCCTCGGGCATGAGGCTGAACGACTTGCCCAGCCATCCGATGCTGGCCACGGCGAGCGCCAGACCCGCGACCATGAGGAGCGTACCCACGACCTGACGGCCGGGCGTCGGCGGGACCCTGGGCAGCCACGCCAGGCTCGCCGGCAGCAGGCCGGCGGCGAGCGCGGTGATGCGAGGCACGATGCCGCTCAGCTTGCGTACCGGGCGGAGGCGAACCAGCGTGAGCGCCGCGACGAGCAGCAGGTACGCTTCCGTGACGAGGAGCGCGGCCAGCGTCGTCCCGTACGTGAGCCCCGCAGGCTCGCGCCAGAGAAACAGGTGAACGTAGATATCCCGCCCGACGAACAGGGCATTATAGAGCATCAGGACAGCGAGCGGCAGCCGCATCGCGAGGTCGTAGAGCACCGCGCTATTCATTGTGTTCCCCCTTACGTCAGATGGTGAGAGGGGGTGCGGGTGCGGTCAAGCCATCAGGGCCTGGTGCCGTGTCGGATCCATCATCCATCCACCGCGGGCGCAGCGCGCCTCGCGGCGGGGAGCCGGGGACATACGGGTTCTCGCGCGGTCGCCGGGTTGGCGGGAAAAGGGCGGTTCAGCCGTATCGGAGCTTGAGGACGAACACGGTGCCCGAGAGGACGAACGTGATCGCGTTCGCGACGATGATCGGCATGTCGTCGGTGAGCAGGCCGTAAACGAGCCACAGGCCGACGCCGGTGACGAAGGCCGCGTACATCCCGACCGAGATCGAGCTCGTGTCGCGCGTGCGCAGCGTGCGCAGCACCTGCGGAAGAAAGGAGATCGTGGTGAGGGTCGCCGCGACGAGCCCGAGCGCGGTCACTACGTCTGGATTCATCTGGTGATTCGTGTCCCTTCGGTTCGCCCCCGCTGCATAGGGTAAGCTCGCCAGAAGGGAGAGACAGCGGTTTTGTCGACGTGCCGCCATCGCCCGAGGGGTGAGAGCTGCCCTCCCGACCGCGGACAGACAGGCGGGATCTCCTGTCCCTCTGCCGCGTTCGCTGCTTCCACGCGCTGGGCCGTGGCGGCGCTCTGTCGGGTCGCCCGCCTGGCCGCTCACAGCGCCTCGACCCTCTTCTCCACCGCCTCGCGGATCTCTCGCTCGTCCAGCGCTGCGAACCCGAGTCGCAGGAAAGGGCGCTTCTTGCCGTCGAACGCGATCCGCCGCCCCCGCCGAGAACGCCACCGCCCGGGGGCGAGGATCTTGGACAGGGGTCCGCTCTCCGGGAAGCGGTGACCCAGACGACCTCCGAGGTTACGGGATCGTCGAACACCCAGCGCGCCACGCAGGATTCGAACCTGCGGCCTTCGGCTCCGGAGGCCGACGCTCTATCCAGCTGAGCTAGTGGCGCACTCTCGCGGGGTTCGCGAGGGCCCCGAACCTACCCGGGGCCGGGCTTCCGCGCAACCACTTCCAGCAATGTCGTGCACCGACGCTGCGCGACGGCGCTCCCGGCCGCTGCGCGAGGGCGTCGGCGTCGGCCAAAATTTGGCCACCGGCCCGTCTGTCCGGCATTCCCGGAGCATGGACGCCCGAAAGCGAAGCTCCGCGATCCCGGCCCCCGCGCGCGGTTTCTTCCCGCCCGCCCTGGCAGTCGCCGCCCTCGCCTTGCCGGTCCTGCCGGCCTGCAGCAGCGGGGAGAACGTCACGCCCGAGGGCATCATCAGCCTCTCCGCGGGCGCCGCCCAGACGTCCGCCGAGAACGACCCCGCCACCCTCCCGCGCGCCGACGGGCCCCGCATCGGGGCCGTGCAGATGGTCGCGCCCATCCACGAGAAGGCGGACCGCCGCTCCGCCAAGCTCGGTTACCTCCGCGCGGGCGGGACGGCGCCCCGCGGGGAAAAGCCCGTCTCGTTCGACGACTGCCAGGGCGGCTACTACCGCGTGCTGCCCGCCGGGTACATGTGCGCCGACAGCGACGCCACGATCGACATGCAGCACCCGATCCTCCGGGCGCTCACGCGG
>JAICEP010000534.1 GCA_025924095.1 Sorangium sp. | reverse complement strand
TGAAACGACGACCCCTCTCGCCCGGGCCGCTCGGGCCACCCGTCTGCCGCGGTCGCCGCTCGATGGCGATATCGCGCGTGCATCCCCTCGTGAGGCGCGGCGTCCTTGCCGGAGCCGCCGCCGCGACCCTCAACTGTAGTACAGGGCCCGGGGCGGAGCGCGACATCGCGCAGGGAACCGGCGGCATCGACGATGTGGGGGAGGGCGACTCCGGCGATTCGCCCGCTCCTGGTCACGCTCCTGGTCACGCTCTTGGCGCGGCTCGCGCGGCGCTCTCGAGCGATGCAATGGTGTGCGTCTCGATCCAGCGTGGAAGGCCTGGCACGGTGAGAGATGCGACACTGTGGCAAAATGCTCCAGCGTGGAGCGACTCGGCGTCTCCGAACCTCTCGACGGGATCCGCCGGGAGCGCGGGCCGCCGCCGGTCCGTCGTGCAGTTCGACCTCTCTCCCGTGCCCACAGGCGCGACGGTCGTCTCTGCGTCGATGATCTTCCATCAGACGTACAAGACCGAGCGCAGCGTGATCAGCGTTCATCGGGTCGTGGTCCCGTGGGAGGAGCGCACCGCCGCGTGGCGCAGCGTCGGCGACAGCGGCTTCGAGCGGGAGAGCGCGGCGACGATCGCGGCCGAGGCGGGCGTCGGCGCCCGCGCGGCGGACGTCTCGTCGCTCGTCCAGGCGTGGGTGCTCGGGACGGCGCCGAACCACGGCGTACTCCTCGACGAGGCGACGGCGCACCGTACCGACCTGAGGAGCAGCGAGATCGGCAACGTGGAGGAGCGCCCCCGGCTCGACGTCTGCTACGTGACCTGCTCGGACGGCGCGAGGAACGGCCTCGAGGCGGGCGTCGACTGCGGTGGGCCGCACTGCGCTCCCTGCTCGGGCGCGACGACCGGCACGCCGAGCACCGGCGCGGCGAGCACCGGCGCGTCGAGCACCGCCGCGTCGAGCTCGACCGGCGCGTCGAGCTCCACGGGCGATCCGTGCGCCGACCCGGCCGCGCTCCCGCCGGATCCGTCGCCGCCCGAGCGGCTCTCCGAGACCGGGCTCTATGCCGATATAGCGACCCGGTCGCGCGCGGCGAACACGCTCGAGTTCCGCCCCGCTTTCGAGCTCTGGTCGGACGGGGCAGCCAAGCGGCGCTTCGTGTACCTGCCGCGCTGCTCCACCGTCGACACGAGCGACATGGATCACTGGTCGCTGCCGGTGGGGACGCGCTTCTGGAAGGAGTTCCGCGCCGAGGGCGTGGCCGTGGAGACGCGGCTCATCCACCGGTTCGGACCGGGGATCGACGACTGGTTGTTCGCCGCGTATGCGTGGGATCCGTCGGGGAACGACGCGTTCCTTGTCGAGGACGGCGTCGAGGACGCGCGCGGGACCGCGCACGACATCCCGCGGACCGAGGACTGCTGGGAGTGCCACGGCAAGCTCCCGGAGCGCATCCTCGGCTTCAGCGCGCTCCAGCTGAGCCACCATGGCCCGGGCGAGACGATCACGTCGCTGAGCAACGCCGGGCGGCTCACCGTGCCCATGCCGGGAGGGGTCCGCCCGCCGGGCGACGCGACGGCGGCCGCGGCGCTCGGGTATCTCCATGTGAACTGCGGCAACTGCCACAACAGCGCCGGCGTCGCGACCCTGCGGACACGCCTGCTCGCGGCGAACACCACGGTGGAGAGCACCGACATCTACACGACGGGCGTGGGCGTGACGCCCAGCTTCTGGGAGCCCGGCGTGGTCCACAGGATCGCCGCGGGAGATCCCGAGTCGAGCGCCGTGGTGCGGCGGATGGCGCACCGCGGCTCCAGGGCGCAGATGCCGACGATCGGGTCGGAGGCCATCGACACGGCGGGGCTCGCGACGGTCCGCGCGTGGATCGAGGGGCTGCGGCCGCCGGCCGGGGCGGCGAGCGGCGCCGGCAGCAGCGCGGCCAGCGGCAGCGCGAGCGCTGGCAGCGGGAGCTCAGGCGCCGGCGGTGCGTGCACCGGCACCGGCGCGGGCGGCGGCAGCGCCGGCACCGGGAGCTCCAGCGCGAGCACCGGCGGCGGCAGCGCCGGCACCGGGAGCTCCAGCGCGAGCACCGGCGGCGGCAGCGCCGGCCCCGCGTGCTCCGGGGTGCCGCGCCTGAAGCTCACGCAGATCGCCTCCGGCCTCGAAACGCCCCTCTTCCTCACGAGCCCGCCGGGCGACACCTCGAGGAGGTTCGTCCTCGAAAAGGACGGAGTCGTCCGCCTCATCAAGAACGGTGTCCTCCTGTCCACGCCGTTCCTCGACCTCCGGGGCGGGACCTCGTGCCCGCCGTCGCACCCGGCGAGCGCACACCCGCTCGTGTGCACGCCCAGCCCGACCGCGGAAGGCGGGCTGCTCGGGATGGCGTTCCACCCGAGCTACGCGACGAGCGGCAGGTTCTGGCTCTTCTACACCGCCGCGCCCAGGGGCAACGTCACGATCGCCGAGTTCCGCCGCTCGGCCACGAACCCGGATGTCGCCGACACGTCGGCGGGGAGCCTCCCTGTCCGGACGCTCCTCGACGCGAGGCACGGCGGCTGGAACCACGTCGGCGGTACGCTCGCGTTCGGACCGGATGGCCATCTCTACGCGTCGGTCGGCGACGCGGCCGTCACGCCGTACTCGACCTCTCCGGCCAGGGACCTCTCGTCGCCCCTCGGCAAGATCCTGCGGATCGACGTGACGACCGGGCTCGGGCCGTCCGGCAATCTCTCCGGCGCAGGGGTGAACCCGCTCGTGTGGGATCATGGCCTGCGCAATCCGTGGCGCTTCAGCTTCGACCGGCGCACGGGAGACCTCTACATCGCCGACGTGGGACAGAACGCCTGGGAGGAGCTCAACATCGAGCCGGCCGGCACCGGGCGGCGCAACTACGGCTGGCCGACGATGGAAGGCGACCACTGCGTCTCGTCCGGGTGCTCCCGCGTCGGGGTCGCGCCCGCCGTGGAGCACGGCCATTCGAGCGGAGAGGGCGGCTCGATCACGGGCGGCCACGTCTACCGCGGCTCGGCCATTCCGTGCCTCCAGGGGAGGTACGTTTACGGCGACTACGGGACACACCGCTTCTGGACGCTGCGGTGGGACGGCGGGGCGGTGCGGGATCACGTGGAGATCACGGCGGACCTCGCGTCGAGCCTGCCGGCGGCCTCGTTCGGCGAGGACGCCGCCGGCGAGCTCTACGTTGTGATGCTCACCGGGGAGGTGTTCCGCATCGATCCGAGGTGAGGCCGAGGTGAGGCCGAGGTGAGGGCGCCGCGTCGCAGGGGGTGGCTCGCCCGCGAGCGCAGGGCTAGCCGGCGAGCTGCCCGTACCCCGCCCGGAGCTTCGCGAAGCGCGGGCGCCACGCCCTGCTCTCGGCGAGCAGCGGCGCGGTGCGCGCGAGCAGCAGGGCCACGTCCTCGGGGCGGCCGGCGTCGAGCAGGGCGCGCGCGCGCCAGTAGAGGAGCTCGACCCGCTGGTCGGCGCTCAGCCCGCCGCCGAGCTCGCCCGGCGGCTCCCCCTCCTCGCGCATCGTCGCCCGCGTGCGCGCGCCCTCCATGCTGTGCCGCGGGTCCCTCACGGCGAGCTGCATCACGCCGAGGAGCGCCTGGGCGTACGGCGGCAGGTCCGCGACCGCCCCCTGCGCCCTGAGCCACCGGAGCTGCCGGCTCGCGTCCGCGTGCTC
Organism: Sorangium sp.; assembly: GCA_025924095.1. GTDB lineage: Bacteria > Myxococcota_A > Polyangia > Polyangiales > Polyangiaceae > Sorangium. The sequence goes on along the minus strand of JAICEP010000534.1, from coordinate 2,097 downwards.
GTCGCGCATCGCGTGGATCCGCGCGAGGAGGAGCGCGCTGCTGTAGACGGGCCGGTCCTTGAACTGCTCGTCCAGCGAGCGCACCTGCCGCACGAGGGGCAGCGCGTCGTCCTCGCGCCCCCAGAGGTAGAGCAGCTCCGCGAGCTTGATCGTCGCCTCGCGCTCGGCCCAGGTGTTGGCCTCCTCGCGGGCGAGCCGGACCGCGCGCCTGAGGTCGGCCATCCCGCGATCCGGCGCGTCGAGCGCCGGCCAGAGCTCCGCCCGGCGGACGAGCGCCGCGCAGAGGTGGACCCGATCGCCGCGCGCCTCGCAGCTGCGCACCGCCTCGTCGAAGCGCTGCTCCGCCTCGTCGAGGTGGCCGCACCGCATGAGGACGCAGGCCAGCAGCGTCAGCCCGGTCACGTGCGTGTCGTGGTCGGCCTCGCGGACCCGCTCGGCGCCCTGTGTCAGCCGCTCGAGGGCGTCTTCCAGGTTGCCCTTGCGGAACGACGAGCGGCCGGCGGCGACCTCGAAGCGCGCGGCCAGCGCCGGGTCGACGTGGCCTTCGCGGACGTCGAGCAGCGGGATCACCTCCTCGACCCGCGCCGCCGACTCCTCCCAGGCGCCGGCCCAGTCGAGCGCCGTCGCCTCCTCGAGCAGCGCCTCCGCGATCATCCGCGGATCCTTCATCGTGCGGGCCAGCGCGCCCGCGGAGCGGAGATCGTCGAGCGCCTCGCCGGTGCGCAGGACGCGGTAACGCACGCGCGCGCGGCCGAGCAGCGCGAGGTAGCGCTGGCGCTGATCGTCGCCGTCGGCCCAGAGGAGCGCGGACGAGTAGTGGCCCTCCGCCACGGCGTTGTTGTGCCGGTCGCGGTGCAGATCGCCGAGGATCAGGTAGGCGTCCGCCGCGCGGGCGTGCGCCCCGGCGGCCGCGGCGTGCCACGCGACCGGCTCGAGCAGATCCGGCGCCCTCGGCTGGGCCTCGGCCAGGCGCTCCCAGACGGCGAGCGCGTGCCGGTGCAAGCCCGCGCGCTGCTCCTCCGTGAGGAGCGCGTAGATGGCCTCCTGCAAGAGCGCGCTCCGGAAGGCATAGCGGGCGCCCCCGCGCGGGGCGCCCTCGCCGCGCGCGGCGTCGTGCGCGCCGCGGGGAGCGAGGATCCCCCGCGCGACGAGCGCGCGCAGGCCGCTCGGGACGTCGAAGCGCGGCGCCGCCGCGTCCTCGCGCTCGCCTTCGCGCTCGAGCGCGCGCTGCACGCCCGCCGCCACGTCCTCCGAGAGCTCGAAGCCGAGCACGGCGCAGAGCTGCGCGCACGCGCCGAGCTCCGGCGGGAGCGCCTCGAGCTGCAGCGCCGCGGACCACTGCCACGCGGGCGACGGCGGGAGCTTCTCGAGCTCGGCGGTCGCGAGCTGGTAGCTGTTCGAGCGCGCCCGCAGCCGCACGAGGCCCGCGCGCTTGATCGCGCGGGTGAGCTCCACGAGGCAGCGGGGGTTGTAGCCGGCCCACGCGCAGATGCGCCGGAGGGCGGCGCTCGGCGGGTGCTCCGCGGGCCGGAGGAGCTCCGCGCAGAGGAGGAGCCCGGCGGCGTCGTCGAGCGGCAAGAGCGCGACCTGGTCGCGCGCGTGATCGCGGGCGCTCAGCGCGTGGCGTCGCGCCGCGAGCTCCGGCGCGCCGGTGAGGAGCACCCAGAGCGGGAGCTGCGCCTCGCGCCGCGTCGCGAGGTCGAGCGCGTCGAGCGCCGCGCGGTCGGCCGCGTCGGCCGCGAGCTGCACGAGCACGAGCCGACCGCTCGCGTCGACGCCCGCCAGGTCCGCGCGCGCTCCGTCGTCGAACTCGAGCGCGCGGTCGAGGACGTCGACGCCCGGCAGACCGGCCTCGACGGCGCCGGCCAGCGAAGCGAGCTCCTCGCCGGCCGCCGGCGCGTCCGGAGGCCTCTCGATCCGCGGACGGCTCGCCATGGCCGCCATTGAAAGGCGCCCCCCACCCCCCCGGCAAGCGCGGCCGGCTCGAATCGGGCGCGCGCTCAGCGCCCGAGGAGATCCCCCAGGCGCACGCGGTGGACGTGGGTCAGGGCGAGGGCCAAGGCGTCGCTCGCGTCGTCCGGCTCCGGGCGCACGGCG
>JAICEP010000533.1 GCA_025924095.1 Sorangium sp. | reverse complement strand
CGCTGGGACGCGCGCCGAGCGGCCGCGGGCGCGAGGCGCGCGAGGGGGCCCGGCGCGCTCATTGCGAGGCGGCCGCGGACCCATGTCGACCAGCAGCGCGGATGTCCGGGGATACGACGTGATCATCATCGGCGGAGGGCCGGCCGGCCTCAGCGCGGCGCTCATCCTGGGGCGGTGCCGGAGGCGTGTCCTCGTGTGCGACTCGGGGCGGTACCGCAACCACGCCGCGCACGCGATGCACGGCTTCCTGTCGCGCGACGGGATCGCACCGTCCGAGCTCAGACGGATAGGGCGCGAGCAGCTTCAGCCCTATGGCGTCGAGATCCGGGAGGCGGCCGTCGCCGACGTCCGCCGCGAGGCGACGCGGTTCGAGGTGACGCTGGAAGGAGGTGAGCGCCTGCTCTGCCGCAAGCTGCTGCTCGCCACGGGGCTCGTCGACCGGCTGCCGGACCTCCCGGGCCTGCCCGCCATGTACGGCAAGAGCGTGCACCACTGCCCCTACTGCGACGGCTGGGAGGCGCGCGACAAGGCGATAGGCGTCTACGGACAGGGATGTACGGGACTCTCGCTGGCCCTGAACATGAAGACATGGAGCGATGACGTGATCCTTTTCACGGACGGTCCAGCGTCGCTGTCCAGGTCCGACGCGGCCCGGCTCGCGCGGCACGGGATCGGCGTGCGCGAGGAGCGGATCGCGCGGCTCGAGGGCAGGGACGGCATGCTCGAACGCGTGGTGTTCGAGGACGGCAGCTCCGTGGAGCGCCGCTCGCTCTTCCTGAAGACGAAGCAGGAGCAGGGGGCGGATCTGGCCAGGAAACTCCGCTGCAAGATCACCGAGGAGCGCGGCGTGGAGACGGCGGACAAGCACGAGGAGACGACCTGCGAAGGGGTCTTCGTGGCCGGAGACGCGTCGAAGGACGTGCTGCTCGCCATCATGGCCGCCGCCGAGGGCGCCGATGCGGCGTTCGGGGTCAATTGCGCCCTGCAGGAGGAGGATCTCGCGTAGCGAAGCCTGCAGTCGCGGCGCGTGTGGCATTTTGCCTCGGGGTGTGATCCGTGGGTCGCCACGCGAGCGGCCGCCGGCAGGCCGGCGATCTCTGGGCGATCAGCTCGCCCCGACCTGCAGCCCTCAATCGCCCCGGCCGCCCGGCCCGCGGCCGCGGCCGGGGTGCCCCGGCCCGTGCGGCGGCGGGCCCGGACGCCGCCGCCGCCGCTCTGCCTCGAACTCCTCGTAGCGGGTGAGCTGGTCGGGCGTGAGCACGCCTTTCACGCGGGCATCGGTGCTGTCGCGGAGGGCGTCGAGCGCGGGGCGGCACTCGGAGAGGAGCCGGTCGCGCTCGGTCTCGGCCTCGGCCAGGGTGGACCGGAGCTCGCGCACCTGGCGGTCCGTGAGGTCGAGGTGGCGGCGCATCGCCCGGAGGCGGAACTGGGCGCGCGCCTCGGCCGGAGGACCCCGGAAGGTGGCCTCGAGGTCGCGCAGGGCCATGCCGCGGCCGAGCGCCGCGCCGGCGACGCCGCCGAAGAGGAACACGGCGGCGAGCACGGCCAGGGGCTTCCAGCGCGCAGGGGAGGGCGGGGGCGCGGGGTGAGGGGGCGGGGGCACGGTCATTCGATCGCCTCGAGGGTCTCCACGGAGGCCAGGATCGCGGTGTCGACGTCGCGCTGCGTCCGCAGGAAGAAGAGCACGCTCGCGGCCGCCGCGAGGGCGGTGACCACGATGGCGGCGCGACCGGAGCGGACGATGCCGTCGGCCATCGCGGGGCGCGCGGGCGGGGGAGCGGCCGTCGCGGCGCGGAGGACGGCCTCGGTGAAGGCGGCGTCCGGCGCGAGGTCGCCGGTCGCGCGGGCGACGCGGGCCAGCGGGTCGTCGGCCGCCGCGGCGGCGCGCAGCACGGCCTCCGTGAAGCGGTCGTCGGCGTCGAGGCGGGCGGTCGCGGCCGCGAGGCGCGCGAGGTCCCGATCGAGCTCGGTCCGTTCGTCGTCGCGGTCAGGCATGCGGCGCCTCCTTCTCGGTCTGTCGCGCGCGGAGCGCCGCGCGGGCGCGCACCAAACGTTGCTCGACGGCGCCCTCGGAGCAACCGAGCGCGGCCGCTGCCTCCTTCGCGGGCAGCCCCTCGACGGCGACGAGGACGAGCGCGGCGCGGTCCTGGGGCGGCAGCGCGGCGAGCAGGGCGTCGAGCTCGCGCAGCGCGACGCGCGCCTCGGCGGACACGAGGCCGTCGAAGCGCGGCTCGGCCGGCGCCTCGCGCGGGGTGTCGCGGCGGCGCCGGAGGGCGTCGAGGCAGGCGTTCGTCACGATGCGGTACAGCCAGGTCTCCACCTTCGATCTCCCGTCGTAACGCCCTTCGCGCAGGGCGCGGTAGGCATCGACGAACGCCTCCTGCAGCGCGTCCTCGGCCTCGGCGAGGTCGCCCACGACGCGCGCGGCGAGGCGGTACATCGGCGCGCGCGTGTGCTCGACGATCTGCCGGAAGGCCGCGTCATCGCCCCCGGCGACGCGCGCTGCGACGAGCCTGAGGTCGACGATCACGTGCCCCCGCGATTCTGCGCCCATGGCTCCGCGCGCGCCACCGGGACCAGCGCTCAGCGGCGCTCGGGGCCGCGCTCGCCGCCGCGGTCACCGCGGAAAGGGCCGCGCTCGCCGCGCTCGCCGCGGAAGTGGCCGCGCTCGCCGCGCTCGGGCCTGCCCGCGGCCGGGCCCTTCTCGAGGCGGTCGGCGAGCTCGTTGCGCTGCGCCTCGTCGAGGAGCGGGACGATCGCGGCCAGCGCGTCGATCCTGCGGTCGAGGTGCGCCCGCGGGCCCATCTTCGCGTCCGCGGCCGGCAGGAACGCGCTCGCGTCGAAGCGATCGGCGGCGAACGTCTCGAGCCGCGCGCGCATCTCGGCGCGCTTCGCCGCGTGATCCTCGACCCGCGCGCTCCGGTCGGCGTCGCTCGGGCGCATGCCCTCGAGGGCCTTGTCGATCTGCGCGCGCTGCTCGTCGCGCAGGTCGAGGCCGCGGAGGAGGTGGCCCAGCGGACCGCCCTTCATGCCGGGGCCGCCCTTCATGCCGGGGCCGCCTTTCATGCCGGGGCCGCCCTTCATGCCGCGCTCGCCGTCCGGGCCGCGGTGGTGCTGGCCGTCCCGCCCGCCGCGCCGGCCGCGCTCGCCCTTCTCGCCGCGCTCGTCCATCCTCGCGGCGATCGCGTCGACCAGCTGTCGGCGCTGCTCTTTCGTGAGCGTGGCGTGCAGGGTGCCGAGCGCCCCGGCGACGCGCGCCCGGCGCTCCTCGGCCGCGCGGCCCGCGTCGGGCAGCTTCGCCTCGATCGCCGCGCGATCGATCTTGCCCGCGCGCACGCCCTCGGCGAGCGCCGCGAAGACGGCCCCGTCCTTCGGGCGCGTCTTCGCGCCGTCGTGCAGGCCCTCGAAGGCGCCCTTGATCGTCGCCTTCTGCGCGTCCGAGAGATCGAGCTCGTGGAGCGCTGCGCGCAGGAGGTGCTCCGGGCCGCCGCGGTGGCCGCCGAAGCCCTTCCGGTGGCCGCCGTCCTCCCCGTGGCGGCCGCCCTTCGACGGCCCCTGGAGCGCCGCCTCGGCGGCCTCCTCGCTCGGGGACGTGTCGCTCTGGCCCGTCTCCGCGGTGCAACCGGCCGCACCGACGAGCGCGCCGACGAGCGGCAAGATCCCACCAAGCCTCCACCAACGAGACTGCATCATGGACTCTTCTCCTGGGTCGCCCGCGTCGTGCCGAGCGGGTCGTTCATCCCTGGGACGCCGCCGGGCAGGCGCTCCCTACGAAGGTCCGCTTCTTTTTCCTGCAGGCGGGCCCGGCAGCCGGCGAGGCGCCGCGTCGCCGCGGGTCCGCGCGGCCCGGCCTCACCGCACGCTGGTGATCAGGTAGGTGCGCATCCCCTGCGGCGTGGAGACCTCGGCCTCGTCGCCCTCCGACAGGCCCAGCAGGGACGCGCCGAGCGGGCTCGTCGTGGCGAGGGTCTGTACCTCGACCCCCTCGAACTGCATGCGCTCGCCGCCGGCGGCCGGCAGCAGGAAGTAAAGAGAGCGCCGTTTCCCGCTCTCCAGCTCCACGAGCGCCGAGCTCTCGATGCCGGCGCCCGGGCCGAAATCGCGCGCCGCGAGGGCGCCGAGCTTCGCGAGCGCCTGCTCGAGCTGGAGCACGCGCTCGTTGTGGCCCCGCGCGACGTACGACGCCTCGGTGGCGCGCATGTCCTTGTCGCCCTCGGCGCGGTTCTCCTCGTGCGTCACGGCGCTGGCGGCGTCGCGCGCCCGCCCGGTCGAGCGCTCGAGCTCGCGAGCGAGCTGGTCCTTGATGGCCGCGAGCAGCGCGCGCTTGTCGATGGCCGGAGGCATGAAACATCCTACCAGACCGGGTCGCGGCGGTCACTCCGCCGTCAGCCAGGAGCGCTGCTCTCGACGGCAAGGGACTGGCGCGCCCCCGAGCGCCCGTCGCCCCTGGACGGCCGGTGTTCCCTTCCCGCCTGGGCGGCCCGCCGGCCGCGCGCCCCCACGCACCCGCGCCCCCACCCGGAGGTCCCGCGGTCCGCGGCGCGCTCTCGTGCGCATCGCATGGTTGGCCATCGTGCACGGGCACAAGGCCCGAGGCCAGCCGAGCGCCATCGCGGCGCTTCTTCCGAATCTGCAATGCATGCCTCTCTTTGCAGAGCAGAGTTGAAATCACGCGCTTCTTGCAGACATGCAATCCATGAGCGCAGGCCCGCAGATGCTCTTATCTTTCGCGTGAATTGAGTGTTTCAGAACAGTGAACAGTGAACATGCCCGCCGTGATGCCCGACGATAAGCTCAGGAATCGCTTTACCGGGGTAGGGCGGTGGTGTAGATTCCTAGTCTGCCCATGCCGCTGCTCCGCGCTGGAACGTATCGGCACGAGGGCGCGAGGTCGCGGCGCGGTTTCATCGCGAGACGTCGCTCCGGCGAGCGACCCGGGCGCGCGTACAGGACATGACGCGAGGGCTCACCGGGGTCGCTCGCCAGGTCAGCGTTCAGCCCCCTTACGAGCACACAAGAGGAGTATCGTGAGCCTGTATGCCCAGGAGAGGGTGCGCGTGCTCGTCGTCGACGACGAGCAGAGAATGCTGGACAGCATCGCGGCGATCCTCTCCGATGACGCCGACGTCACGACCAGCAGGTCCGCCCACCGGGCGCTCGAGCTGCTGCACACAGGCCAGTTCCACGTGGTCTGCTCCGATTACAAGATGCCGGGGATGAACGGCGAAGAGCTCCTGATGCGGGTCACCAGCCTGCCGCTCTACACGAGCTGCCTGCTGATCACCGGCGCCGAGGAGTACATCCGCTCCAGCGAGGGCGGCCGCCACTACGTCATCCTCAAGCCGTTCGAGCCCGCCCGGATCACCCGGCTCGTCCTGGAGCTCGCGCGCCTCGCCAGCGCGAGGCGGTCCGTCGACGCCCTCGCGAGCTCGTCCACGGCGCGCGAGGCGAGCTCGTCTCCCTCGATGCGGGGCGCGCCGCCGCACAGGTCGCCGGAGCCCCGCGACGCGCCGGAGTCGTCGCAGCGCGCCAGGGTGAGCTCGTACCCGCCCCCGTCCTCCCGCACGTCGAGCTGCATCGGGGCGACGCGGCTCATCGACGCCGGGCTCCCGGCCCGATTCCTCAAGTGACCGCCCGCCGAGACGAGCACGGCGCCGAGGGAAGTGAAGCCCCACGATGATGAGCCGAGATCCGCTCGGCGCGGCGGAGCAGATCGCGACGGCCGAGGAGATCGTCGCGACGCTGCGCCACGATCTGCGCAATTGCGTCGGG
>JAICEP010000532.1 GCA_025924095.1 Sorangium sp. | reverse complement strand
GCCAGCTCGCCGAGCACCCCGAGCTCGCGCCGCACCGCCTCGCGCGCCGGATCGGGCACGCACCAGACATCGATCCGCTGGGTGGCCGCGGCGACCTCGACCTCGGTGTCCGACTCCGCCATGCGGCGGAGCGCGTCGCGCAGCAGGCTCTTGATGAACTGGTCGGAGCGTTCGCGCATGAAACCAACAACCCCTCTTGATGCAGGCCGTCTCGCGCACTGGCGTGCTCGCCGAGTGGCCAGGCGCGGCTCATGCCTTGATTTGCAGGGCGATGCACGAGAAATCGTGGAGAGAGCGAGCGAGTTCTGTTCTGGAAATCGATGAAGACAGCGGCGGATCTCGAAACGATCGAGTGGTGATGTCCGTAAAGGTGGATGTCGGCGGCGCGTCGATGGTGGGGTGGCCGCCGGCGAGCCGCGGTCGTTACTCAGCCAGGACCTCCAACGAGGCCGACGGGGGGAGTTGCAACTCCAGATCAGCTCGTCGAAGATCCCTCAACGTCTGTCGCGTCGATGTCCCCGGGAACGACGCAGGATTGCTACGTGCGATCACGGGCACATCCGGCGCTACTCGGACGCCGCGCCGTCCCCGCCCGCGCTGAAGTACTCGCTCCGATCGAGCCCGCTCCCCTCGTCCTCGAACAGGAGCAGGTGCGCCAGCGCGATCTCGTCGAGGCGCTCCCAGTACCACGCCGGATCCATGGCGATCCGCGCCCGGCGCCCCGCGATCAGCACCGCGCCCTCGACCTCGTCGTGCTCGCGCGCGGCCGCCCCGCGCCGCCGCGCCGCGGTCGAGCCGGCGGGCGGCGGCGCGAGCGACTTATGCTCCCACTGATCCTCGGCGATGCTGGCCGCGTGCGCGACGAAGTGCACGAACACGTGCAGCCGGCCGTCGTCTGACGCGTCGCGCGCGGCGCCCGCGTCCCGCTTCCGTACCACGAGCTCGTGGTGCCCCCGCTCGAGCGAGAGGAACGCGCCGGCGTACGCGCCGGTGCAGCGGAAGAGCACGCTCCGGAAGCCCCGCTTCGGCTGATCGAGCGCCTCCAGCACGTCGCCCGGAGAGCGCGGCGGGCCCCACCGCCGGCTCGCGGGCCACCCGCCGTCGCCGGGCCCGGCCCGGTCGCCGTCGATGTGCAGCGTCGCGCTCCACCCCCGCCTCGGGAGCGCCCGCAGGAGCGGCGCGAGCCACCGCGCGAACGCCCCCTCGTCGAGCTCCTCCAGGACGAGCGTGATCGCGTCCCGCCGCGCTTCCGTCGCGACGAGCGCGCGCGGCAGCACCTTGCGGACGCCCTCCCACGCGGCGCGTGCCTCGCGCGCCAGCTCGCGCACCTCCTCGCCCTCGAGCAGCGCCATCAGGGCGAGCTCCTCGACGCTGTGCATCTCCTCCTGCGCGCCCGCGAGCTGCCCCCAGAGCTCGCTCAGCCGGTGGTGCTCGGCCTGCAGCCCGGCGGTGTCGATCTCGTTCCGGCGGTCGCGCGAAGGACCGCTCCCCAGGCTCAGCTGCGTCAGCAGGAACTCGATCTGCTCCCGGAGCTGCTCGACCGGCCCGAGGCCCATCCACTTGTCCACCTCGCGCCGGAGATCGCCGAGCTGCTCGACGCCGAACGCCTGCTGCGCCGCCCGCGCCGCGCGCCGCCGCCGCGCCACGAGGCGGAGCGCGGGCGTCTCCGCGCGGCCGACCACGACGCCCTCGACCGGCGCCTCCGGCTCCACCGCCTCGGCGACCCACACCGTGAGATCCCGCGCGTCGCCGCCGAGCCCCGCGAGCAGCCGCGCGAGGGGCGCCGCGAGGTGCTCCTCGACGTGGCGCCGGAGCGCCCGCGCGCCGTAGGCCGGCGCGTGGCCGTCCTCGGCGAGCCGGGCGAGCGCCCGCGGCGAGACCTCGAGCGCGACGCCCGCCTCGGCGAGCCCGCGGCGCTGGCTCAGGCGCTGCGTCGTGAGCCGCGCGACCTCGGACAGCTCCGCGCGGGTCAAGGTCCGGAACGGCACCACGCGATCGATGCGGTTCACGAGCTCCTGCCGGAACGCGCCCGCGACAACGCGCTGGTAGTGCGCCTCGTCCAGCGCGGCCCGCTCCTCCGCGGGCGCCGCGCCCCGATCGCCGGCGAACCCCGCCTGCGCGCGCCGCTCCGCCCCGCCGAGGTTCGAGGTCATGATCACGATCGCGTTGTGGAAGTACGCCGTCCTGCCGCGCGCATCGGAGAGGCGCCCCTCGCCGAGCACCTGCAGCAGCAGGTCGAACACGGCCCGGTGGGCCTTCTCGATCTCGTCGAGCAGGAGCACGCAGAACGGCTGCTCGCGCACCCGCTGCGTGAGCAGCCCGCCCGCGCCGTCCGCCCCGCGGATCAGGCGATCGGCCGCGCCCTCGCTCGAGAACTCGCTCATGTCGAACCGCGCGAGCCGCTCGGGCGATCCGAAGAGGAGCCCGGCGAGCGCGCGGGCGAGCTCGGTCTTGCCGATGCCCGTCGGCCCCACGAACAGGAACGTCGCGAGCGGCTTGTCCGGCGGCGACAGCCCCGCCTTCACCACCGCGATCGTCTCGGCGAGCGCGCGCACCGCGCGTTCCTGCCCGATGACGCTCGCCCCGAGCTCGCGCGCCACGCGGTCGACGCGGAGCGGCAGATCGTCGCGCAGCAGGAACGCCGGCATCCCGGTGCGCGTCGAGAACAGCTCGTAGAGGTCGCTCCGCCCGAGCGTGACCGGCTCCCCCTGCGCGGTCCGCTCCCGCTCGTGCACGGTGCGCAGGTCGTCGTAGAGGCGCACCGCCTTGCCCGGGAAGGCGCTGTAGGGGAGGTACCGCTCCGCGAGATCGACGAGCGCCGTCAGCGCGTCGCCCGCGACCGAGGGGCGGTGCGGCTCGACGCGGCGGTCGCGCTCGGCGCGCTCGGCGAGCGCCCTGCGGGTGTCTTCGGCCGAGAGCGGCTCGACCCGGATGCGGCTCAGGCCGGCGAAGAAGGCCCCGTGCCGCCCCTCGAGCGCGTCGAGCCGGTCGTCCCGGAGCTCGCACACGACGCGCACCCGCCCCTCGTCGAGGTAGGGCCGCATCGCGCCGGCCAGGTCCACGTGCCCCCCCTCGGAGCGCTCGGCCAGCAGGTCGTCGAGGCTCTCGAAGTAGAGCACCGCGTCGAGCGCGGCGGCGGCCTCCATCACGCCGTGGATGCGCTCCTGCCACTGCCCGAGCCCGCTCATGCCCGCGACGAGCTGCGCGCCCGAGGTCGCGTAGACGAGCCGCGTCTGGCGCGCCACGTAGGCCTGCATGAGCGCGGTCTTCCCGGCGTGCTCCCGGCCGACGAGCAGCACGCCGAGGCGCTCCTCTCCGTCGAGCAGCGCGGCGAGGCGCGCGAGCTCCGCGTCGCGGCAGGCGAGCGGCGGCGTCGCGGTCGGGCTCCGCTGCGCCGCCACGTGGAGCGGCGTCGCGACGGCGACGAGCGCGTCCACCGCCTTCTTCCGCCGCGCGCGCTCGGCGATGGAGACGCCCCGCCGCGGCCCGCCCCCGCCCGCGGGCTCGGGCTCCGGCAGCGGGGCGTGGAGCACCTCCAGCCGGTGCGCGCTCCCGGGCAGGAGCCCCATGTGCTCCCACGTCGACAGCGTCTGCGAGGCGAGCAGCCGGCGCACCTCGTGCCGGATCGCCGGCTCGATCGGCTCGCCGGCCTCGACGTAGAACGCGTGGCCGAGGCTCGGCACGAGCACCCACGCGTCGCGCTCGTCGCGCGCCGCCGGCCTCGGCGCCGCGCGCGCCGCCCGCTCGCCGGCGGGCACGACGACGCAGGGGAAGCTCACCGGCGCCTCGCTCCGCAGCTTGCGCGGCAGATCGTCGCGCGGGACGGCGACGTCCACGGAGAGGAGCGCGGTCCCTTCCGGGAACGACAGCCGGGAGATCGCCTCGGGCTGGGCGCGCGCCGCGTGCTCGCGCAGGAAGAGCTGCTGCTCGACGAGGACGTCCTCGTCGCGGCCGAAGCTCGCGGTGTCGGGCGCCGCGACGGGGAAGGCGACGCACGCTCCGTCGAAGCGCTCGCGCACGAAGACGAGCGCCCTCGCGGTGCGCCCCTCGCCTGCCTCCGGAGCGCCCTCGGCGGAGGCGCCCGCTCCGTCGTCGGGAGCGGGCGCGGATCGGTCGTCGTCGCCGGAGCTCGTGCTCATCCGAGAGGGCGGAGCAGACCCGATCGGCCTGTCCGGCGCAATCGGATCGGCGCTCAGCTCACGACGGGTCGGCCTTGGGCGTGGTCGGCGTGCTCGCGGGCAGCTCGGGCTTCTTGATGTACTCGGTCGGGAGATCGCCGGTGAGCGCCTTGAGGTAGGCGACGATCGCCTTCACCTCGTCGGGCTTGGCCTCCACGCCGAGCTGGTGCCACGCCATCTTGGTCACCGTGTCGTCGAGCGTCGTGATCGAGCCGTCGTGGAAGTAGGGGAAGGTCTTCTCGATGTTCCTGAGGCTCGGGACGCGGAAGAAGAACTTGTCCTTCTCGTCCTTCGTGTGATCGAAGCGCCCGTTGTCCTTGAGGCCGGCGAACTCCTTCACGAGGCCGAGCTTCTGGAACGTCGAGCCGCCGACGGCGACGCCCGTGTGGCAGGTCGGGCAGCCGAGCGAGATGAACTTGTGGAACCCGGCCTTCTCCTCGGCGGTGAGGGCCTTGTCGTCGCCGTCGAGGTACTTGTCGAAGCGCGACGGCGTGACCAGGCCGCGCTCGAACGCGCCGATCGCCTTGGCCATGTTGTCGTAGGTGACCGGCTCCTTGTCGTCGGGGAAGGCGGTCTTGAAGAGCTTCACGTACTCGGGGATCGACTTGAGCGTCGTGATGACCCGCTTCTCGTCCGGCATGGCCATCTCGACGGGGTTCAGGATAGGCCCCTTGGCCTGGTCCTCGAGCGTGGCCGCGCGGCCGTCCCAGAACTGGGCGACGTGGTGGCCCGCGTTGTAGGCGGAAGGCGAGTTGCGGCCGCCGAGCTGGCCCTTGTGCCCGGAGGAGAACGCCTTGTTGTCCACGCCGTAGGCCGAGAGGTCATGACACGAGTTGCAGGAGATATCGTGGTTCTTCGAGAGGCGCGCCTCGTACCAGAGCATCCTGCCCAGGGTCACCTTCTCATCGGTGATCGGGTTCTTGTCGTACTCGAATTTGGCTGGCAGGACCTTGAAGGACTTGACGTCGTTCGGATCGAAGACGAGCGGCTTCACGTCGCCCGTCGTGGAGGGCTTTGCCGCGGTCGAGGGCTGGGGGGCCTGATATTGGTTATCCGCGGATCGTTCGCAGGCGCTCAGCCCGGCGGTGACGAGGAGCACACAGATGAGAGATGAGGGCCAACGCATGATGTCTCCTGGCTCGTGAGGACGACGTCCACGGTAGATAGAGCCGCCTGCCACGTCAACGCGCGCCTCGGCCGCGCCGCCGCGCCGCCGGCCAGGGCGCGCGGCCGAGGCGGTCGCCGCGAGGGGCGCCTTGTGGCGCGATGTGTGTTACGGCGGGGTTGCGACTCCTGGTCTCGAAGGTAGCGCAAGGGGTGCTGAGGTGCCTCCGGAGCGCCTGTCTCCCTCCGAAGTGCGCATTCCTGCCTCGTTCGATTTGTCCAGGTACACGCGATGCGCGCCCGCCCGTCGGGCGGGTGCCGGGCGGGCGGTCCGGGGCGGGAAGGAGAGGACGCCCGTCGCCGGGCCTCTTGCGCGGCCCGGGGGCGCTGGGCAACCCTTGCGGCCGTGCAATCGCCGATCGACAGCGGGGTCGTGCTCATCACCGGCGCGTCGTCGGGCATCGGCCGCGCGCTGGCGCGCGAGGTCGCCCGCCG
>JAICEP010000531.1 GCA_025924095.1 Sorangium sp. | reverse complement strand
GCGACGCGCTGCAATTCCGCCTTGGGCATCAAGACGTCGTCGTCAGCGGCCGCAATCCCACGTTGGCTCGCGTGGTGCGCTGCGTTGTCCGGCGTTTGCGCACGACCTTGATTGCTTCTGTGCAATCGACTCAGGGGTGTCCGGCGTGCCGACGAGCTTGCAGGGGACGTTGTCGTATTGAAGGATAAGGATTCTGCTCCCTCGGTTTCGGGCGTCTACCTCTGCTCCGCAGGTCTCGTCTCGCAGGCCCTTCCGCGGCTCTGTCTGGCTCTTCTCCAAGGGCGTCGTGCCGGGAAAATCGCGAGTCGAGTGAGGAGCGGGAGCGCCCTGTACGGACGACATCCCAGGAGAATGCGCGCGTCGTGACGTTCGGGTGAATCTCCAGTATAACGCGAGTGCCTACATTCCGAGGGGGGGAGAGAACATGGCGACACAGGTGTTTGTCGGGGCGAGCTCCACGGCGGATGCAAAGAAGGCTGCCTCGGAGGCCGTGGCCGCGGCGCTCCGCGGGTCGGCGCGCTCCGCGCACGCTTCACCGCCGCCCGGACCGGCGCGACCCGCATTCGCGCTCGTCCTGTCGACGGATCAATACGACGCCGACGCGCTCGCTGCGGCCATGACGAGCGAGCTGCCCGGGGTCCCGTGGGCGGGGTGCTGCACGGCGGGGGTCTTCGCGGGCAGCCGGCTCCTCCGGCAGGGGCTCGTCGTGGGGCTCGTCGTCTCGGAGACCGTGCGCGTCGGCGTCGGCGTCGCGCAGCCGGTGAGCCAGGACGGGCGGCGCGCCGGCGTGCTCGCCGCCTCGCGCGCCCTGGAAGCGTTCCCCTCGTCCGTTCCGGCGGGGTGGAGCCGCGCGCTCATCGTGCTGCCGGACGCGCTCACGGGCAACGCGGCCGACGTCGTGCGCGGCGCGGTCGAGGTCGGCGGCACGGGCGTCGTCTGGGCCGGCGGCGGCGCGGGCGACAACCTCCGCTTCGTCCGCACCGCGCAGTTCGCGGGCGGCCGCGCCTACTCGGACAGCGTCGTCGTGGTCGCGATCGACTCGCCGGCGCGCATGGCCACCGGGATCCGCCACGGCTTCCGGCCCTATGGGCCGCCGACGATGGTCACCCGCGCCGAGGGCACGGTCCTCGCGGAGCTCGAGTACGAGGGCGCCTTCTCGGTCTACCAGCGCACCGCGCGGGCGAGGGGCGATCAGGTCAACCTCGACGGCTTCGCCACCTTCGCCATGACCCACCCGCTCGGCATCCCGCAGGCCGACGGCGAGCACGTCATCCGCGACCCGCTGCGGGTGGTCTCGCCGGGCGGCCTCTACTGCGTCGGCGAGGTCCCGGACGGCTGCCTCATCCGCGTCATGGAGGGCGACCCCATCGGCCTCGTCGGCGCCGCGCGCGAGGCCGCGACCACGGCGCGCGACGCGGTGGCCGGGCCGATCGCCGGCGCGTTCGTGTTCGACTGCATCTCGCGGTGCATGATGCTCGGCGACACGGTGCGCGACGAGCTGGCGACCTTCGAGAGCGAGCTCGGCCAGAGCGTCCCGGTGATGGGCTGTCTGACGTTCGGTGAGGTGGGCACGCTCGGCCGGGGAGTGCCGCAGTTCCACAACAAGACCGCCGTCGTGCTCGCGCTGGGGGCCTGAGCCAGGCGCGGCGGGAGCCCTGTATGCCGAGCGGTTCAGATCACGAGATCCAGGAGGAGAGGCTGGCGCTCCTCAGCGTCCTCCAGGAGCTCACGGTCGCAGCGCTCGACCTGTTCGATCCGCGCCAGTCGATGGCGATCTTCCTGGAGCGGCTCGCCGAGCGGCTGAGCTGCATCGCGGTGCTCGTGCTCGTCGAGCCGACGCCCCTCGCCCCGCGGCTCCTCGACGCCGCGGGGCTATCGGCGAGCTCGCGCGCGCTGCCCATCCCGCCGCGGTCGCCGGCCGCGGCGGGCGAGCCTGCGGGCGAGGGCGCGGGCCTCCGCTTGCCGTACCCCGAGCTCGCGCGGCCCGGGCTCGTGACGTGGCACTTCTCGCTGGAGGGGCAGGGCGACAGCGGCGCCTCCGGGCTCATCCTCTGCTTCGAGGGCGAGCCCCCGTTCGCGCCGCGGTACCGGGGCATGATGCGCCGGCTCGCGGGGACCTTCCGCACGGCGCTCGTGCACCGCCTGCTCTACGCGCGCATGATCGAGAACGAGCTCGAGCGGGCGCGAAACCTCGCCGCCGCGGAGGCGGGGCGCGCCGCCGCGGAGGCGGCGCAGCGCCGCGCCGCGTTCCTCTCGGAGGCGAGCCGGCTGCTCTCCAGCTCGCTCAACTACGAGGCGACGCTGGTCCGCGTCGCGCGGCTGCCGGTCCCGTTCGTCGCGGACTGGTGCATGGTCGACATCATCGAGCGCGAGGCGATGCTCCGGCGCGCGGTCGTCGTCCACGCCAACCCGCAGAAGAGCGAGCTCGCGCGCCTGCTGCAGGGCCAGATGCCGATGGAGGTGGTCCTTCCGTCCGGCGTGGCGCGCGTGCTGCAGACGGGCGAGGCGGTGCTCTGCGAGATCGCCGGCGCGCCCGCCCCCGAGGGCGAGCGCGGCGCGGTGGACAGCGAGCCGCCGGTGTCCGCCAGCGAGGCGCTCCTCCGGGAGCTCGGCCTCCGGCGCTACATCTCCGTGCCGCTCGTCACGCGCGGCACGATGCTCGGCGTGCTCACCATCGCCTCGGGCCGCGACGATCTCCTGTACGGCGTCGAGGACCGGGCGCTCGCCGAGGATCTCGGGCGGAGGGCCGCGCTGGCGATCGACAACGCGCGGCTCTACGAGAGCGCGCAGCGGGCGATCCGGGCGCGCGAGGAGCTCGTCGCGGTGGTGTCGCACGATCTCAAGAGCCCGCTCGCGACCATCGTCATGAACACGAGCCTCCTGCGCCGGAAGCTGCCGAGCTCGGACGAGGCGGCCGAGCTGCGGCGCCCGGTCGAGCGCATCCAGAAGTCGGCCGATCGCATGAACCGCCTCATCCGCGATCTGCTCGATCTGGCGAAGCTCGACGGCGGCCACATCTCGATCCAGCCGGTGCCGCACGACGTCGCCGTCCTGCTGAGCGACGCCTTCGAGCTCCTGCGCGAGGAGGCGGCGGAGAAGTCGCTGCGCCTGGAGCAGAGCATCGAGCTCGGCGTCGATCGGGCGCTGTGCGACCGCGAGCGGGTCCTGCAGGTGATCGCGAACATCGTCGGCAACGCGATCAAGTTCACGCCCGCGGGCGGCGAGGTCGCGCTCCGCGCCGAGCCGTGGGGCAGGGAGGTGCGCCTCTCGGTGCGCGACACCGGCCCGGGCATCCCGGAGGACCAGCGGGCGAGGATCTTCGAGCGCTACTGGCAGGCGAAGGAGACCGCCCACCAGGGCACGGGGCTCGGCCTCTCGATCGCGAAGGCGCTCGTCGAGGTGCACGGCGGGCGGATCTGGGTCGAGAGCAAGGTGGGCGAGGGGAGCACGTTCTTCTTCACGCTCCCGGCGGCGGAGGCCGCGGGCGCGACCGCGGGAGTCGCGGCGGGCACGCGCCTCGGGGCCTGACCGCGGTGATCGGGTTTCGCCGGACAGCGATGTAATCATGCGACCTAGGCGCATCTGTCCCTGATTTCGCGCCTTGGCGGGCCGATCCGTTCATCGCTATACCTACCGCGATGAAGGACGTCGGCGACGACAGGGGCAACGCGGCAGAGGCCCAGGCTCGCGGGGACGAGGACGAGCGGGGGCTCGTCGGGGCCGCATTGCAGCTCCTGGGCATCCGCAACCTGGTGCTCGCGATCCACGATCCGAGCTTTCCGTCGGACGACGCCGAGGACACCGGGCGCGGGTCCCCGTACACCGAGGGGGGGCGCCGGTTCCTCCGGTTTGCGCGCGATCTCGGGTTCAACGGCGTCCAGCTCGGGCCCCAGGGGGAGACCTCGGCCGACAACGCATCTCCGTACGACGGCACCATCTTCTCGCGGAGTACGCTGTCGATCGCGCTCGCTCGGCTGGCGGAGGACGGCCCCTGGGGCGCGCTCCTCCGCCCCGAGTCGGTGACGAGGATCGTGGCCGGGAAGCCCGGCGGCAGCGAGGGGCGCGCGCTGCACGGCTACGCCCACCGCGCGCAGCGCGCCGCGCTGCGCGAGGCGTACGCGTCGTTCGTCGACGGGCGGAGGCGCGGCGAGCTCGGGGCCCTCGCCGATCGGCTCGACGCGTTCAGGAAGCGGAACGCGGCGTGGCTCGAGCGGGACGGGCTTTACGGCCCCCTCTGCGACGAGCACCGGAGCGGCTGGTTTCACGGCTGGTCCGGCGCGCCGGAGCTGGATCGCCGCCTCTGGGCGCCCGGCCCGGGCGAGGCGGTCGCCTGCGCGGAGCGCAGGAGGGAGCTCCTCGACCGGTACCGCGACGAGCTCGGCCTCTACGCCTTCTGCCAGCTCCTCGCGCACGAGCAGCACGCGGCGCTCCGGGCGGTGACGGCGGAGCTCGGTCTCAAGCTCTATGGAGATCTGCAGATCGGCTATTCGCCTCAGGATGCCTGGGCCCATCAATCGGTCTTCCTGAAGGGTTATCTGATGGGGGCGCCGCCGAGCCGGACCAACCCGGAGGGCCAGGTGTGGAACTACCCTGTCCTGGATCCGGCGCAGTACACGGACGGCTCCTCCGGCGCGCTCGCGCTCGTGCGGGCGCGGATGGACAAGATGTTCGACGAGTTCGACGGGGTGCGCCTCGATCACCCGCACGGCCTCGTCTGTCCGTGGGTGTACGCCGCCGGCGCCCCCGATCCGCTCCGCGCGGTCCAGGGCGGGGCGCGGCTCTTCTCGTCGCCCGACCTGCCGGACCACCCGCTGCTCGCCCGCTACGCGATCGTCTCTCCTGCGCAGCTGAACCGCGCCGTGCCCCGGTACGCGGACGACTGGGTCTCCTCGCTGACGCCGGAGCAGGTCGGGCGCTACAGCGTGATCTTCGACACCATCGCGAGCTGCGCGGAGGCCCACGGGCGCGCCATCACCGACGTCGTGTGCGAGGTCCTGAGCACGCTCCCGTACCCGCTCAGGGCCGTCCTCGAGCGGCACGGGCTGGGGCGCTTCCGGGTCACGCAGAAGGCGGATCTCGACAACCCGAAGGACGTCTATCGCAGCGAGAACGCCGCGCCCTCCGACTGGATCATGGTGGGGACCCACGACACGCCGCCGCTCTGGCGGCTCGTCGACACGTGGGCGCGCGCCTCCGCGCTCGAGCGGCAGGCGGCGTACCTCGCCGCCCGGCTCGCGCCCTCCCCGGCCGAGGAGGGCGCGATGGCGCGCGCGCTCGCGTCCGACCCGCGCGCGCTCGCGCAGGCCAAGTTCGCCGACCTCTTCGCGAGCCAGGCGTCGAACGTGATGGTCTTCTTCTCCGATCTGCTCGGGGTGAAGGAGATCTACAACGCTCCCGGGACGATAGGCGATCACAACTGGTCGCTGCGGGTGCCCCGCGATTACGAGCGCTCCTATTCCGAGATGCGCGCGCGCGGCGAGGCGCTCGATCTCCCGCGCGTCCTCGCGCTCGCGCTGCGCGCCCGGGGAGGCGCGGAGTCGCAGGAGCGCCGCGACCTCGCCGCGCGGCTGGAGCGCCGGTCGGGCCCGGCCCGCGGCGCAGCGTTGAGCGCGCGCGGTCCGCGCTGCGCGCTGGCCAGCGGGCGCTCAGCGCTGGCCGCGGGCCGGGCCCGCGCTCCCCGCGGCGGCATTCGCGCGAACGTCACCCGGCGTTTGCGTGCAAGTAACAGGCTGAGCGCATCCTCGGGCCTGGCTCTCCCCTCGGGGATGGATCCGGCCTAGGTC
>JAICEP010000530.1 GCA_025924095.1 Sorangium sp. | reverse complement strand
GATCAGGGCTCCATCCGGCGCCGGCTCGAAGCTGTCGCCCGCTCCGCCCAGGAACACGTACGCGGCGCCGCAAGGGATGTACTCCGGGATCTGGTAGCTGCTCGCTCCAACGAGGATGTCGTCGAAGGCGTCGCCGTTGAGATCGTGATGGCCCCGTCCCACGTTGATCCACCGGACCGCGGACGGGTCGGAGCAGGCGCCCCCCGAGCACGCGCGCACCCGCCAGTAGACGCGGCTGCCCACGGGAGGCGCCGCGGAGCCCTCCAGATCGGCGCCCGGCTTCCAGCGCGTCTCCGCCGTCGTCTCGGCCTCGAGGAGCGCGGCGAACGACGGAGCTGCTGCGCGCGCCGGCGTCACGACGATCCTCGCCGCCCGCAAGGAGCGGCTCCTGCAAAGAGGTGCGGCGCTCAGGGCGCCTGGCAGGAGACGCGGTGGATCGGCGCCTCGTCCCCCTCGCCGATCGTCACGTAGTCCCACCCGCCGGGCACCCAGGCGATCGCCTCCCCCTGGTCCTCGTCGGCCGCCGGCATCTCGCAGGGCGGCCCGGCCAGCGCCTGCGCCACGGTCTCGTCCGGCGCCATCGGATAGAAGAAGACGTGCGAGTACGTGCGGAGCAGCACGCCGGCGCCGTCCGGGTGCACGTCGCCGCCCGTGAATTGCGGCTTGCCCACGGGCGCCTTGATCGAGCCCGCGCCGGCGAGCGTCGCCGGCCGGCCGGCGGCGGGTCGCGTCAGTAGCTCGTAGATGCGGGCGCTGTCCTTCTTCTTCTTCACCTTCGTCACCACCGTGAATGCGCCGGTGACCGGGTGGACAAGCAGCGTCTCCGCGTTGTGGCTCCCGTCGGGGTACGCGAGCGAGATCGCCTCCGCGGACAGCGCGCGCGGCGCTCCCCCGAGCGCGTCCGGCTCCCTCACCTCGTAGAGCGCATAGCGGTCGCGCTCCCGGTCGTTGTCGCCGATGTCCCCGAGGAACAGGCAGCTCCCCCCGCCTGCACCGCACGGGCCCCGCGCGACGTCCTCCCAGTCGATCGCGGTCGCGCCCGCCACCCCGAGCTCGCCCCGCGGCGCGCCGTCAAGCCCGATCGCAAAGAAGCGCGGGGCATCGCCCGAGTCGTTGTGGAGGTACAGCGCGTCCGCGTGCATCGCAGAGGCGACCACACCGGAGCACTCGTCGAGCTCGCCCTTCGGCAGCGCGCCGACACGCGCGATCCCGCCGCAGCGAGGGCAGCCCGAGGTCCGCACCGCCACGCCCGCCGGCGGCCCCGCGCCCCGGCAGCCCGCGGCGAGCAGCGCCAGCGCGAGCGCGGGCTGCAGGAGCCACCGGACTGTAGCTTTGCGACTCCAATGCAACGCGCGGGGATACCGCGGCGATATCGAGGGCTTGTGAAGGATTCCGCATGCGGACATCCGGTGAAATTTATGTCATCATGGCGTGCATACAGTAACAATTTCGCGACGCCGCGGCGGCGCGACCCACGTGGCCCTGACGATCGAGGAGGCCGCCATCCTGGACGTCATCGAGAGATACGAGTTCAAATATCTGGTCCCGGAGCGGCTCGTACCGGCGATCCGGGAAACGGCGCGCGCTGTCGGCCGGAGGGACCGGTACGCGAACGAGAACGGCTCGTACCGCATCCGCTCGCTCTACTTTGACACGCGCGGGTTCGACCTCTTCTGGGCGAACACCCGCGAGCAGCGGGACCGCTTCAAGCTGCGGGTGCGCACCTACCCCGGCAAGAAGAGCCCGGTCTTCCTCGAGGTGAAGCGGCGCGTGCAGGACGTGATCATCAAGTCGCGCGCGTGCGTGCCTGCGGAAGAGTGGCGGGAGCTGCTCGAGCACCACCACCCCGCCGCGCTGGAGCGGCTCGCGCCGGGCCCGCGGAAATACGCGGAGCGGTTCATCAGCGCGTTCCACCGCCACGATCTCCGGCCCGTGGTGATCGTCGACTACGAGCGCGAGGCCTACGAGAGCACCCTCGACAAGTACGCGCGCATCACGTTCGACCGGAGGGTCGTCTGCCAGCGCAGGGAGACGCTGGATCTCGACGCGCCCGAGGGGAGGTGGCGCCCTGTCGACCACCCGGTGCAGACGCAAACGCACGAGCCCGTCTGCGTCCTGGAGCTCAAGTTCGAGCGCAGGCCGCCCGCGTGGATGGCGGCGCTCGTGCAGCGCCTCGAGCTCGTCCGGCACTCGTTCTCCAAGTACTGCTACAGCGTCAACGCGCAGCTGACGCTGCCGGAGGCGCGCGCGGCCCGGATCGAGGGAGGGCCGTGGCCATGATGGACTGGCTGACGACGGTCTCGCAGGGCGGGACGGTCGAGTGGCGCAGGGCGCTCATCGCCCTCCTCGTCGCCTTCGGGCTCACGCAGGGCATCGCCGGCGTCTACATGCTCACGGTCCGCGGCCTCTCGTACTCGCGGACCATCGTCCAGAGCATGGCGCTGGGCAGCATCATCACGTGCACGCTGATGCTCGCCGTCGGCAACAACATCGCGGCCGGCATCGGGATCGCCGGGGGCGTCAGCGCGATCCGGTTCCGCACCACGATGCGCGATCCGCGCGACGTCGTGTTCGTCTTCGCGTCGCTCGCCATCGGCATGGCGAGCGGCGCGCAGGCCTACGGCGCGGCGATCGCCGGGGCGGGGATGTTCGCCGGCGCGACGCTGATGCTCCACGTCACCGGCTACGGGTCGCGCCGGCAGCCGGACGGGCTGCTCCGGTTCGTCGCGCCGTCCGGGCCGGCGGGCGCGGACCTCGGCGGCGCGATCGCGGGCGTCCTCCGCGAGCACTGCGGCTCCTTCTCGCTCGTGACCCTGCGCGAGGCGGCGCAGGGCGCCGTCATGGAACACGCCTACCAGATCAGCGTGCGCCACCCCGACCTGCGGGTGCGCCTCGTGACGAGCCTTCAAGCGCTCCCCGGAGTGGAGGACGTGAGTCTGATGCTCCAGGAGCCGACGCTGGACCTTTAGTGATGCATCTCTGGCGAATCCGAACCGCGCTTTCTTCCGTGACCCCCGCGCTGACGATGCTGGGCACGCTCGGCCTCGCGGCGTGGCTGCGCTTCTCCGGCGCCCCGACCGGCGGGATCTTCGCGTTCGCGCAGGCCGACGTCGAGATGGTCGCCGCGGTCGAGGTCGGGCGGGTGGCCTCGATCGAGGTCGACGTCGGGGACGAGGTGGCGCCGGGTCAGGTGCTCGTCGCGCTCGATACCGGCGCGATCGACGCTGAGCTCGCCGTGGCGCGCGCCGAGGTGGAGCGCCTCCGGGCGCTGATCCCCGCGGAGCACGCGCGGCTCGATCTGGAGCTCGAGGCGGGCGTCGAGGACCTGAAGCTCGAGCTCGCGCGCGAGGTCGAGGAGCAGCGCGTCGCGAGTGCCGAGGGCCAGGTGCTGGCCAGCGAGATCTCCCGGGTGAAGCGGCTGATCGAGGACAAGCAGGCGAGCCTCGACGTCCTGGGCTCGCTCGACGTGCAGCGCGCGGGCATCGACGCGATCGCGACCGAGAAGCCCCGCACCATCCAGCTCCTCCGCGCGCAGATCGCGGTGGCCGGGGAGCGCCGGAAGAAGCTCCTCCAGCAGGCGAGCCCGGAGACGGCGAAGATCGAGGCGGACCTCGCGATGGCGAGGCGGAGCGCCGAGCAGCTCGAGGTGCTGCGCGCCCAGCAGACGCTGCGCGCGTCGCACGGCGGGCGCGTCTCGGCGGTGCGCAAGCGGCCTGGCGACGTCGCCGTGCCGGGCGACCCGATCATCGAGATCGCCAACGCGCGCGGGCAGGTCATCGCCTGCCTCCCGGACCACTCGGTGCTCCACGTCGAGGCGGGCGACACCGCGACGCTCTGGGCGCGCGGCGGGACCGGGCGGCCGCTCACGGGCAGGGCCGTCACGGTCGGGGCGATGGTGACGCAGCTGCCGCTCCGCTGCTGGACGGACCTGAACCTGCCGGTGTGGGGCCGCGAGGTCACGATCGCGCTCGATCACCCGGTCGATCTGCTCGCCGGCCAGCCGTTCGATGTCGCCTTCGAGCGCTCGACCACCGCGCCCCCCGCGCGGCCGGCCCCCGGCGCGCCCGCCGCCCCCGTGGCGAAGGCCGCGCCCGCGGCGGCGCCGCCGGCCGGGGCCGCCGACGCGCTCCGCATGACGGTCCCGGCGGCGCTGCGGCAGCGGACGCGCTTCGAGCCGTCCGGCATCCTGCCCCGCCCGACGGAGGCGCGGTACCTCCTCGTCAGCGACGACACGGGCCACAAGGACGAGAAGGACGAGGGCGTGCCCTGGCTGTTCGCGATGTCCGCGACCGGCGCCGTCGATCCGGAGCCGGTGCCGGTGAACGGCGTGAAGGAGCTCGCGGACATCGAGTCGATCACCGCGGGCGACGGGGGCGACGTGTACCTGCTCTCGTCGCAGGGCTACAGCGCGAAGGGCAAGCGCAAGAAGGCGCGCACCGCGCTGCTCCGGCTCAAGCCGGACGGCCGCGGCTTCCGCGTGGACGCCGAGGCCCACCTCGCGGAGCTGCTCGACGCCGCGGGCCCCGCGGCCCTCGCGCAGCTCGGGCTCCCCGGCGGCACGCGCCCGCTCGAGATCGAGGGCATGGCCTACCGCGACGGCGCGCTCTACTTCGGGCTCAAGTCGCCGCTCGACGCCGAGGGCAACGCGCTGATCTGGAGGCTCGGCGCGCCGCGCGCGCTCTTCGAGGCGCGGGGCCTCGATGGCGCCGGCCTCTCGCTCTGGGCGCGCGCGCGCGTCGACGTCGAGCTCGACGGCGCGCCCACGCCGGGGGGGATCTCCGATCTGTGCTTCCTCCCGGACGGCTCGCTCGCGATCGCCTCGACCCCGTCCACCGCCGACGGCGCCGCGGGGTCGCTCTTCCACGTCCTCCGCCCCGAGGGCGGCGTCCTCTCGCCCAGCCTCGTGCGGCGCTTTCCCGGCCAGAAGCCGGAGGGGATCTCGCTCGCGCTGTCCCCGGGCAAGCTGATCGTCGTGTTCGACGCCGGCGCCGAGGCGCCTTTCTTCCTCGAGATGCCGTGGCAGGGCTGAGCGGCGCAGGGCGGCGCCGTCCAGGCCCGGAGAGACTTCCGCGAAGGCCGTAAGGCATGAAAATTACTGATATTTTCACCCTGCTTCGCCGCCTCTCTGCGCGCGCGGCAGCGCGGCCCGCCGCGCCGGTGCTGTCGTCCGTCGCGTGCCTCTCGCTCGTGGCCTGCGCGGCGCCCGCGCAGCTCGAGGGGTCGGAGCGCGCGGTCGCGCTCTACCGCGAGGCGCGCGCCGCGAAGGCGCAGGCGCGCTCGCGCGCGGGCCTCGCGGCGGGGCGCAGCGCCGCGCCGCGAGAGCTGAGCGCGGACGAGGCGGTCGCCATGGCCAGGGAGCAGAGCGGGACGGTCGCGTCGATGAGGGCGCGCGAGGTCACGGCCCGGGCGGCGATCGACGCCGAGTCGGCGGGCACCTACCGGAACCCGGAGATCCGCGTCTCGCAGCTGCGCCTCGATCAGATGCTCGACCGCGAGCCGCGCTTCTCGGCGGGCGTCCGCATTCATCCTCCCCGGCCCGGCGAGGCCGGCGCGGCCGCGGACGTCGCGCGCGCGGAAGTGGACGTCGCGCGCGCGGAGACACGCGTCGCGGAGCTCGAGCTCGAGGCCGAGGTCCGCTGGATGTTCGACGAGGTGCTGCTGCTCGACGCCGAGCTCGAGGCGCTCGGGGCGGTCGCCGCGCCGCGCCGCCGCCTCGCGGACCAGGAGCGGGCGCGGGTCGCCGTGTCGCAGGTGACCGCCGTCGACGAGGCGATGGCGGCGCTGTC